>CBDTVC010000138.1:0-7136 GCA_965363925.1 uncultured bacterium
AATACGGAAACACATGGAACCAACGCAACCTGGACGCACGCCTTTCCCGGATTACGTTTAACGGTGGGAACCGCTCGCCAGTTGCCAGGATATCCGGCTCGGAACGAGTAGGCAGTACGCCACTTACAGTCAAGTTTTCCGGAAGCACTTCCACCGAACCCGATGCAGATCCTCTGTCGTGGGCGTGGGACTTTGACACCGACGGCAACGTTGATTCGCATGACGAGACGGCTTCACACACCTACAGCTCCCCAGGCGTCCACCAAGCTTCTCTCCGGGTTACGGATGGGAAAGGAGCAACCGACGAGACGACGGTGGAAATTGTGGCCGGCAATGCTACTCCAGTCGTTCGGATAGAGTCGCCCATAAATCAGACGTTCTATTTCGAAAATCAAACCGCCGCCTACGCCGTGTCAGTCACGGATGCCGAAGACGGTCGCTTGAGCGACGGCACGATCAAATCTGACGATGTCGCCGTTACATTTGGTTTTGTCCCTGAGGGCAGTGACCTGATAACTCCTGCGGTCGGACACGCGTCTCTTGCCGCCAACGCAACTACGCGGCGGGGCGAAACATTGATCGCCCAGTCAGACTGTCTCGGTTGTCATCAAACCAAAGACGCTTCGAATGGGCCTGCCTTTGATCAGGTTGCCGATCGCTATGCCGGCAAGTTAGATGCACGAGAGTACCTGGTACGCAAGGTTACCCTGGGCGGTGGAGGTATCTGGGGGGATCGCCCTATGGCAGCTCACCCGGACTTAGACCAAGTGGATGCCGCGAGAATGGTCGATTACATCTTATCATTGGTGGATAACGCTAGCACCAAAACAACTCGATTGCAGACCAAAGGAACGCTTCGATTTAGCCAACACGCGAAATCGAGCTCGGAGGGCCGTTACATCCTAACGGCGAGTTACGAGGATACGGGCGGAGAAATTGAATTCCCGTTGCGTGCATCCGAGCAGCTGATACTCCGATCTCCTCGAATCGAAGCCGAAACATTGTCCGCGAGCTACGGCCTTACGGTTGACGGAGGAATCGTAAACGGGAACGGCCACCTTCTTCTTTCTTCCGTCGACCTTAACTCGATTGCCTTTATCTCGGTCGCATTAGGAACCGCGACGTCCGGAAAAGAACGATCCGGAACAATCAGTCTCCGAATCGACAGCGTGGATGGACAAGAGATATCGGTGATTGATCTCTCATCACCTACGATATCGGGGAGTTTAGTCCGGGCTCCCGTTGAGGCTACATCCGGTACTCACGACCTGTACTTTATGTTGTCTGGGTTCGACAACTCAGCCACTGGAATTGACCGATTTATTGTCTCGCAAAAATAAAATGAAAGCTGTACCCATTCGTCTCCGTCGCTATAGTCTGTTAGTGTCGTTCCTTTTCTGCGTTTCTAACGGAATCGTTTTGGCCCAGGACGGCAACACACCGGACAGCACGGCGGGCGACACACCGATGGTCAAGATTGAAACTGAGGCTGGTGACATAATTGTTGCCCTGTATCGTGACCTGGCTCCGATCTCGGTTAACAACTTCATGGCGTACGTTGATTCGAGTTACTTCGACGATGGTGTCTTCTTCCGAACCGTGCGCGACAACAACCAACCGAAAAATCCTGTGAAGATTGATGTTATTCAGGGCCGCGCTATGCAGGATCACGTGAATGCGTTTCCGTCCATATCCATCGAACGCACAAAGGACACAGGCCTGGCGCACACAGATGGCGTCATTTCCATGGCAAGGTCTGGACCCGACACAGCTACCTCTCACTTTTTTATATGCGTTGGCGATCAGCCAGAACTCGATTTTGGTGGTGAGCGCAATGCTGACGGACAGGGTTTTGCGGCGTTTGGCACCGTCATAGCTGGGATGGACGTTGTAAAGAAGATTCATCAGATGCCAGCGAACAACCAAACCCTGACCCCTCCAGTCAGGATCATCTCGATTATGCAGATTGAGTAACTTCATCAAAACTGACCGGCAATTTCTACCGGAGACGCGAAGCATTGTGATTGCGACAACCTACAACGATCGTTGATACTTGACCGATCAGGATAGGTTTGACAGAGTAGTGTGCATTACGAACGTAGCTTGAACACAGGGGATAACGATGAGATATTTTCGACCAGGAAGAAGACGATTTTTCAGACGTTCTGCCGGACTCGGGGCCGGAGCGCTACTGCTAAATGTCGTTTCTACATCAGGAAAAGCACGAGGAGTCTCCGGAGCGACGACTCCAATCGTGATCACGTCTCACGCTAATCCGACAGGTCAGAACGCCATGCGCGAAGCCTGGTCGATCATAGCTTCTGGCGGCTCTGCGTTGGATGCTGTTGAGAAGGGCGCAAACGTCATCGAACTGGATCCAGAAGACGCAAGCGTTGGCTACGGAGGTTTGCCAGACATTGACGGTGTTGTACGGTTGGATGCTTCGATTATGGATGGCCGGACGTATAGCGCCGGGGCGGTTGCGTCCTTGCGAAATATCGTGCATCCTTGCTCTGTTGCGCGACTTGTAATGGAACGTACCGATCACGTTATGCTTGTTGACGAGGGCGCGCTTGATTTCGCCAAGTCATTTGGATTTGAGGAAACTGACTTGATGACGCCGAAATCCAGAAAGGCGTATCTCAACTGGAGAGAAAAGCACAGCGATAACGACGACTGGGGCCCACCTGACCACATGAAGAACAGAGCCGGCGTCGGCATCAGCGATGAACCGTGGAATTTCCATTACGGAACAACAAACGTCCTCGCCGTCGATAACAAAGGTGACGTTGCAGGCATCACGACCACTTCGGGATTGAGCTGGAAGATCAAAGGTAGAATCGGCGACTCACCCATAATTGGCGCAGGACTCTACGTCAATAACAAGGTTGGTGCCGCTGGCGCCACCGGTCGCGGTGAGGACGTAATTAAGTCCTGTGCATCGTACTTCATCGTCATGCGCATGAAGGCTGGACGTTCTCCGCAAGAAGCGTGCGAAGACGCCATCGAGATGATTGTTGACAATTATCGAGACGTTAATCCCGATTTTGTACCATCTGAGAAATTCGTCGCAATCAACAAAGACGGCGAATGGGGCTGCGCGTGGATGGGAATCGGTGGCAAACCGCGAATGTCAGTACGAACGGGCGCTGAGTTAACCACTGTTGAAGGGACCTCATTTTACGACCCGAAGTAGAATCGGGACACCGCATGCCAAATCCGTCCCAGTTCCAGGCGCCCGATGAAGTACACCTTGATGGCTATTCTCGCGACGGTAGGTCTTTCTATGCCTGCCGTCGCACAGGTGATTGAGTTTGATGTACCAACAACTGTCACGCCTCAACTCAACGCATTCACCGTCGTCTTTGTTGATGGAACGCGCGTGGAAGAGGCCCAACAACTAGTTGAATCCATCGAGCCAAAGAAATTCACGGTCCGTTTCAACCCCGTCGACATTACCGCGACAGTTTCTCTCGAACCCGACGAATCGACGTTGGCGCGCTTACGAGATGATGAACGCGTGCTGTCATTCGGCTTCGATAAATTGCCACAAGGAGAGACTTCGAGCGTGAATGGATTCCGAATTGAAGCGTCGATTGCGTCCCATTTCACCGCCTACCAGGCGCGCCAAATCTTGTCAGAATTCTTGTCCTTTACCGACGGGACGGTTACGAAGAGAGCGAACGAGATAGAGGTTACACTGGCGATCGAGAGCCCGCAAGCTGTTGCCATCTTGGAGAAAAACACTGCTGTCAAATACGTCGCTTATCTCGCAATAGAAGAGTAGTTGTTCGTGACAAGAAGCTGGCGGAGGATGTGACCAGGCGTTGCGAGCATGTTCGAATTGCTAGTGCAAATCATCGTCTTCGTCGACGACTATCACGGTGAACGGCCGAACCACCGGATCGAGGCCGTGTTCAACGTCGACCTGAATAGACTCACCTACCGGTGGTCGAGCATTTCAAACTCAGAGACGCCTGCCTCCTTAAGGTGACGCTTAATAAACGTTGGTTTGTTCGAGGCCATTTTCAGAAAAACGTCCAGCGGTACAACTTCAACTTCGTCACCGAGCCGATCAAACATATTGGCGACTCGATCGATTGCGCTGCTTTCGCGAACATGCACCAACAGGAAGTAGGGCCGAACCGGATTCATAGAGATCAACTCCTTCATGTCCAGCACTGCGTCGTCTTCAGGCCTCGTCGGTGTCAGGTAGTAATCGTATGACAACAAGGGAACGCCGTTGCGGAGGTCGTTGGTATGCGCCGGACCGTACCCATTGATGAATCCGATTGCGTCCGGCATGCCTTCATAGTATCGATCAATCACCCCTTTTGTGAGGTCAATGTTGCCGAAGTATCGATTGCCTTCAGAATAGTCCATCACTTCGAAGACGCGCATGTCCAGGTCCTTCATCAGTCCTTCGGCCTCCTTGACAAGTGCCTTGTGCTTTGCCGGAGGAATCGGTTTTGGATACATATAGCCGGGGCCTGATAACGCTCCGATGAAATAATCATTTGGCGTAGCCGTCTCATAGAAGAATTGCATCTGCGCCGGGAAGAGCCACGTCCAATTCATCGTGACCTCCCACGCGTATGGAATCCGGCCCCGACCCGCCTCTTCCCAGGCTCCGATACCAAGGGCATCGGTTTGTATGGCAGCGATGTAAACCTTGTCTTCCGGAACCACTACCTCATTCGGTTCAACGTTGTGGTTGTTACGAAAACGGAATCCCGGAGAAGTCGGAATCTGATTACTAAAACTTGCGTTCGGAAGTGTATTAAGTCCCTCCATCCGCAGTCCATAGCTGGACAATAACGATACATGCTGTCCTTCCGTGTCTTTGGCATAAGAATGCCAGCCCATCACTATCGCCGTCGATTTCATGTCGCCGATTAACTTGCGGTGCAAGGCATATTCAACCGTGTCATCCGGGTCAGCGGAGAGGTCGGTAAAGAATGCCTTTTTGTAGATCCCAAAGTCGGCCACACCCGGTTGCATTTGCTGATTGGCAACTCCGCCCATCCAGATAATGAAGTCACGGCTGCACCGATCCCAATACTCGTCGATCGCCCACGCGTAAATCTCGGCATCCGTTTGCCCCTGGAAGTCCCCGCGGAAGTCCTCTAAAAGTTGCAAACCATTTTCTTCCATCAACGGGATCAAGGCCTCGGTGACTACAATCGCGTCCTCAAGGCCCGCAACAGTGAACGCAACCGTTAGTGAGGTCCGCACGGCTGTATCCCAAACGATATATCCTTTTGCGAATCCTGCAAGCGCGGCAATTGCGTCTTGCGACGTTGACAATTCAGAGAAGCTGATGCCACGAGTCGTCTGGTAGTAGTCGAATACAGGGCGCGTAAACTTGAATGCCCAATCGTCGGGATACCTGAAATACAGCGCTGGGCCATTTTTATTGGCGATCCCCTGGAGGCTGATGAGCATGGCGTTGGTCGGCAAGTCGCCATCGATCACCCAATCGGCTTCGAGGTCCATCACGTAAGCTTTCTGCGCGAACGTGGTCGTTGTTGGCATTCCGACTAACGTACAGAACACCGCGAGAGTGGCGACCATCGTCGCCCGGAGTTTGTGGCTCGTAATCATAAGTCGGTTTACGCGGAAGGTTGAAACACAAAAGTCAACGGCGCGTCGCGTGTGGAGCGCGTTTCGACGATCTGCAGAGAGGCTCCCCCGTCGAGCAACGAAAACTGCCTTGTCGTCAAGACATCGGTAGTTCCTGTTGAGGTCTGCATGGTTTGCTCAGTCGTCCATGAAAAGCCCGTTTGATCGTCATTCCACTCGAACTGCATTGCGCTATCCGACCCGGCGCGCAAAAAGACACCGATGTGCACGTTGTCCAACCACTTGGAGGAATTTTCAACAGGAACAACGTGCGACTGACCGTTTATCGGAATCGTGTAACTGTCGGCCCGATTGTAACGCCCGGCGCCAAACCTACGAGCAATCGTCAGCGAATCTGGCCTAAACTGTAGCTCGTAAATAACTGAACGCCATTGATCCATGTCAGAAGAACGGGATGCATCCATCGTCCAACTTCCTGAGAATGCAGTTGGACCTTGGCGTGGTTCGGTGTTACACCCTACGCCAACCGAGTAAGCGAGGAAGGCAAACGCCAGAGTCTGTACGTTCAAT
The DNA here is from genome assembly GCA_965363925.1 of uncultured bacterium. Lineage (GTDB taxonomy): Bacteria > Bacteroidota > Rhodothermia > Rhodothermales > JABDKH01 > JAGQWL01. Next base: position 6,154 of record CBDTVC010000138.1, read on the forward strand.
CGGAAGTATCGCATATTTGTTTTCACGCGAGTACACTTGAAGTTCATTAATCATTATGACGACTGCCTGCGTAGTAGTCAAGGTACGTTTCACTGATGGGACCACGATAGAGATGTACAACTAATTCGGCAATTAGCCGATTACTATTTTTGCCTCGGATCACCCCGCAAATCAAGGGTACCGTTTGGTTCTGCGCGCCTCGACAAGGGCAAGAAGAGTCTGGATTTCGAGATCCGTTTGACTTGATTCTATGAGGCCAACGTCCGCATCGACAATCTCCGAGTATCGCCTCGCGACTTCGTTGATCGCGACACGATCCCCCGGCACGTCCATGCCAGCCTGCATAAACCACAATCCGACATCCGACGAATCCACACCTCGCAGGCGTGCAGCAATGTAGTGGCCCCACTCATGGGTTTCCGACCTCACAGCATAAGCGTCAACAACGGATATACCCTGCTCGAGGGCCGCGTCCAATATCTCGATTTGAGTTGTACTCGCGACAGTTACTACGGGGTCGTTCGAATCAGGAATCGGATCTGGGAGATCCGCCTTTCCACAATTAACGTTGAAAACGAGGACGAATAGCGGTATCCATGATGCATGGATTTTCCGTCGACGTGTGGCCTCTCGGTCGATACAATTCGATTCTCGGCGTCTAAGATGCTTGACGTTTTGCAGTCTAATCCGTTTCATCTTTTTGAGTGTGCGGATTTTATCCTTCGTTCTTAGCCAATGGGCTTGCCAGCCTTGCGAACAGGCATTTGCAAGTAGGAACCCAGCAGTGACGATAATAAGATCGGAAAACTCAAGAGAGAGATTCTCGATAATACCGATGTTGGCAATCGAACGATCAATGTAACCGTGCATAACGTGACGGACTGCAAATCGCGCGTTGGACGGTTGCAGAGAACACTAGACCGGTATATTAGGACATCCCAGGCAAACACAACTTCTATGCAAAATACACCGCTACGAAACCA
>CBDTVC010000139.1:0-7058 GCA_965363925.1 uncultured bacterium
GCAGACGAAGCCTCAGATGCCCTAACGGTTGATACGGATGTTTGGCGCAAAGAAGAAGACCGCGGCAAGCAGTACGATACCTATTATCATCGTCGTACCTCAGAGCCGGGCGTAATAGTCGGTCAGCGCTCAGACGTCGTGGTCGCCTCACGGATGCCTGCCATCACCACGTTTGATCACCTGTACTACCTACTCCGGCTGACCGTGTCTGGCTTGTTCCTTGGTATTCCGATCTACATTTTCGGACTGTTCAAGAGACGCGCCGCAGGTCTGTTGCCCGCGCCCGCTGTTCGCTTTCGTGATAAGGTGTTGAATGCGTTCTTTGCAGTTGGTCTAATTACCGTCACGGCCATGGGGTTTGTTGGGTTGCAAGTCGTCAACGGCGAGAACGAACGCACGATAGACAGCTGGCTCAAGCAACATCTGGAGCGCGTCGAGAAGACGTTGTTCATGGACGCGCAAGCCGGCGAGTTGGCCTACAGCGTTATGGATCGGACGTCGCTCGATTCCCTGGCTATGCGTGTTGGATTAGACCTGAACCTGTACCGTGGGACAGAACTGATCGCCAGTAGTCGTCCCCAGTTAATCGAAGACCGACTCATTGATCGACGATTACCGATGCCCGCCTACAAAGCGCTGTTCTTCGATGGATTCAGGTTTGCCGCAATCGATGAGCGAGTTGGTAACTTCTCCTATTCTGCTGGTTTTCGAGCCCTAACAGATGAGGAAGGAAGGCCTTATTACGTTGTGTCTGTTCCTACGCTGCCAGAGCAGGAACAGATCGAAGAGGAACGGGCACAGTTGGTTGCCTACCTGTTCGGCTCGCTGCTGCTGCTGGTTCTGGTTGTGTTGGTGACCGCTTCGATTTTGGCCAATGCACTCACCCGGCCGATCATGCGCCTGCGCGAAGGGTTGGAGGCCGTATCACGCGGTCAGTTTTCGCAAATCACGCCTTTTGAAAGTCGCGACGAATTTGGTGAACTCGTGCAGACCTTTAACTCGATGCAGGATCAACTCGCAGACAGCAGGCGAAAGGTTGCCCAACAAGAACGACAGCTGGCCTGGCGGGAAATGGCTCGACAAGTTGCGCACGAGATCAAGAATCCGCTGACGCCGATGAAGCTTTCGATACAGCATCTAAGACGGTCGTTCGATTCGGGAGACGACCGGGATTCTCCGAAATTTGAGGGTATGTTTTCGCGGATAACAACAACGCTTGTTGAGCAAATCGATGCGTTGGCGCGCATCGCAAATGAGTTCTCAAACTTTGCCAGAATGCCGCAACGCCTGCTGGAAGAACTCGACCTAAACTCAGTTATTCGGGAGGCGGCCGCCCTGATGGAAGCTGAGGAAGGGATTTCAATTAAGACGGACTTGCTCGATGAATCACTTATGGTTCGGGCGGATAGGGAAGAATTACGGCGGATCTACATCAACCTCATAAAGAACGGTATTCAGGCGGTTCCTGAGGAACGACAAGGCCGGATCAAAATCATTACCCGACGGGAGATGACGGGCAAAAGGGCCGCCGAAACAGTGGATGGAGTTGCCATCCCCGTTGGCCGTTCGATATCCGGCAATGCAGACGAATCAACAGTCGATTTACTTGAAGTGTATTCGCTTGCCTATTCGGAGGTTATTGATAACGGCAGCGGAATCCCGATGGACCTTCGAGCCAAGATTTTCGAGCCCAATTTTTCCACCAAGACCAGCGGAACCGGGCTTGGTTTGGCAATTGTTCGGAAAAGCATCGATGAACTGAATGGTACTATTGGATTTGAGACGGAGGAGAGTGTTGGTACCCGTTTTTGGATTCGCCTTCCGGAAGTGAACCGTACGTAACGCTACTTCAAGTTTGACCACCCTGAGCAGTCCGCTTTGCAATATATTATGTCTGGACAAACACGACGGTCAGTATCCGTTTTCCCAACTTCTTATAAATGAAAGTTATTGTTATTGGCGCTGGCGAAGTGGGCTATGATGTGGCCAGGATCCTTTCGATGGATCAGCACGACGTTGTCGTTATTGATAACGATGCTGAGGCCCTTGAAAGCGTCAGCAATCGATTGGATGTGTTGACGATGCAGGGCAATGGTACGTCGGCGACGATTCTGGAGGAGGCTGGCATTCGAAAGGCTGATCTCCTGGTTGCTGTTACTGCCATTGATGAGGTAAATATTATCTCCTGTATGATGGCGACTCGGATGGGCGTCACGACGACGGTTGCGCGGGTTCGTTCGGTGGAATTTACCCGTGATAAATCAGTCTTGAGTTCGAAAGAACTGGGCATCGACCTGATTATTCATCCGGAAGAAAGCGCGGCGAATGAAGTGGTGGGGTTGATCCGGCGGGCAAGTGCCACAGATATGCTCACGTTTATCGACGGGCACATGCAGTTGGTTGGGCTTCGGCTCGACAATAACTTCCCGCTCGAGGCGACACAGATTAAGGATCTGCCAGGACTGCTCCCGAAGTACGAATTCCGCATCGCGGCGATCGTACGCGGCGTCCGGACGATTATACCGCGTGGTAAAGACGTGCTCCGGAAGCATGATCAGGTATTCGTATTTGCGCGGCCTAAGAATATGCCGCACGTTGTCAGTTTGCTTGGCAAGAACGAAAGCAAGATCACCAACGTAATGATCATGGGCGGCACCGAGATCGGCGCGATGATAGCGGAGCAACTTTGTGCCGAAGGTCACAGGCACGTCAAGCTCATTGAGCCGAACCGAGAGGTCGCGGAACTCCGAGCTGAGCAACTCAAAGACGTCCTCGTCATTCACGGTAAAGAAACGGACATTGATCTCCTTGCTGCTGAAGGGCTTGGAGAGATGGACGCCTTTATCGCCATCACGGAAGACGAAGAGTCAAACCTTGTTACCTGTTTGCTTGCAAAACACCTTGGGGTCAAGAAGACGGTCGCATTGCTTTCGAAGGTGGCCTACATCCCGATTAGCCAATCGATTGGACTAGATGCCGCAGTTAGCCGGAAGCTTGCTGTGTCTCGTGAAATTCTACGATTCCTTCGCGGAAAACACGTGCTCAGCGTTGCGACCGTTCGCGGACTGGATGCAGAGATACTTGAACTGGAAGCAGCGCCTCGAAGCCGCATTACAACGGGGCCCCTCAAGGACTTGAAGATTCCCAGGGGTATGCTCATCGCGGCCGTCGATCATGGGAAGAGCAGCGAAGTTGCCATGGGCGACACCGAAATCAACCCAGGTGATCGGGCAATTGTTTTTGTGCTGCCATCAGTTATGGCGCAGGCTGAAAAGCTCTTCGTAAATTGATGGGGCGTTAAGAAACCAAATGGTTCTCAACCTCAAAGCAGTTGCTGGCACCCTCGGTGTCTTGCTCTTCTTCCTCGGCATCGCGCTCGTTGCGCCAATGCTGATCGGCATCGTTTACAAAGAACCTACGTGGTGGGCGTTTGGCGTGACAGCTGCCGGATCGCTATTGCTTGGCGGTGGACTGTGGTACAGTTGGGGGCGCGACCTCGAAACACTGAAGATCCGGGAAGGCTTTGCCATTGTTGCGCTTGCGTGGTTCGTTCTTTCGCTTGTTGGTGCATTACCGTTTGTGTTGGGAGGCGTACTCGACTCGTACACGGACGCGTTTTTTGAAACGATGTCTGGTTTTACGACAACCGGAGCGACGATTCTTGGTGGTACGGCGACGCCCAATATCGAAGAGCTGCCTGCATCGTTCTTGTTCTGGCGAAGTCTTGCCCACTGGCTTGGTGGAATGGGGATCATCGTGTTGACATTGGCGATCCTGCCCATACTTGGCGTCGGCGGTATGCAGCTCTTCAAGGCCGAAGTGCCCGGGCCATCTGCAGACAAGTTGACGCCACGCGTGCGCGAAACTGCTCGGAGACTCTGGTACATCTACGTTGGGATGACGGTTGTCGAAATGATTCTGTTGCTTCCAGTCATGAATCTGTTTGAAGCCGTTAATCATGCATTCGCGACCATGGCAACGGGTGGTTTTTCCACGCGAAATGCCTCGATCGCCGCGTACAATTCCGCCTACGTCGAGTGGATCGTCACGCTATTTATGTTTCTTGCCGGGATCAACTTCGCCTTGCACTATCGGATGTTGAAAGGGCAGGCTCTGCTGGTCGTGAAAAACACTGAGCTCCGTGTGTACGTGGGGATTGTGGCTGCCGCATCGGTGGTGATGGCGTTCTCGATCTGGCGACCAATTTTAGAAATGACGGGCCGGATCACCGACACGTTCGTCGGGCACGCCTCGTTTCTTGATGCTTTAAGACAAGCAGCCTTTCAGGTGACGGCAATCGTAACCACTACCGGATTTGCAGCGGGTGACTATACCGTTTGGCCTCCGCTTGCAGTGGGGATTGTGTTTGTCCTTTTCTTCGTTGGCGGAATGGCAGGTTCTACCGGTGGTGGGATGAAGGTGATTCGACACGTGCTGCTGTTCAAAAACTCCTTCAGGGAAATCCGTCAGTTGATCCATCCACAAGCCGTAATTCCGTTGCGTGTTTCAGACAAAGTGGTATCGCACGAAGTTATGAGAAACGTCCTCTCGTTCTCGGTCCTGTATCTGGGGCTCGTGATGTTTGGAACGCTCGTCATGGCACTGGTTGGACTTGATTTACTTAGTGCGCTAGGTGCTTCTATGTCTTCGGTTGGAAACGTTGGCCCAGCCTTTGGGACGTTGGGTCCGATTGAGAATTACGCCGCAATACCAACCTTCGGGAAGTGGTTTCTGGCGATCCTGATGATGGCGGGGCGCCTCGAGATCTTTACGGTCTTGATCATCTTCGTGCCCGCTTTTTGGCGGCGCTAGTCGCAGGCAATTATCCTATTTGCGCTCAAACGTCAGGAGCCTTTCTTCCTCGGCTCGGTTCTGCGTAAATAGGAAGAGCTGTGCAGCCGTTATCTCAAATGAATCGGCACGCGCGACGAGATCGGAGAATCTGTCGCTCCACGATGTTTGGCCGCACGCAATCTCTGTGCATCCCAGGCCAATGGTAAGCTCCCCAGTTTGATGTGTCGTATAGGTCCCATTGCAAGTGTTGCAATCAGCCGAACCATGTACAGAGCCGTCGTTCGCGAAACGCAACGAATAGACTTGCTCATTGGGTGGTGTCATTGGCTCGGAGCCATCCGGTCGCGATTCGCTGAGTAGAAACCAATCGTCACCAATCAATCTGGTTGATTCACCACGATCAACAAGAGAGCACCCGACGCATAAAACGCAACCGGCGAGCGCAAGCGCAACTTTGAAATGCTTTTTAGCAGACATGTACAAATGAGCTGTGTGACTTATCAGCAGTTGGACACTGGCAGTAGGCTAAATATTCCTGGTACTAGTCATTCTGGATCGCTTTCGTGCGGCCTGCGATCATCCCCAAAGGCTGGTGGCTCAGCTGGCAGTTCGGCTGGTTGAAGCGTTGTTCCATCAACCCTACTTCTTGCCGCCACCGGAAAAATCGCGGAAACCAAAATAGTGAAGCACATACCGCATCTTCATGGCCTTGCCTTTCCCAAAGCCAGGAAGAGCAATTAACCGCTTTTGGATGGTCTGAAAGTCAGCGCCGTCGTTCCAGATTCCAGCCGGGTCGTTGCCATATTCATCCGCTACAATCTTACACACAGACTGGGTATAGTCGGCCATTTTATTTGTGAAGCGATGAACGGCTGGCGATTGTGCAAACGTCGCCTTGAACGAATCCGCGTCGATGGCGCCAATCTTCCTCATGTCCAGGTGGCCGAGTCGATCAAACAGACGCTTCGGACCGGTGAAGGCGCCCTCGGCCAGCATCCGCTGGTCGTACAGCAACCCCAGCAGCGCCGCTTGGGCGCTCCCTCGGATAAACTGGTCTTCGTCTGCGTCACCCGTCAACGTCCCTTCGGTCTTGAAGCGATCAAGCATGCGCACAAGTCCGCCGCCTTCCATTTCGGAGTAGTCGAGTTCCGTAATGATTGTGCGTTGCTTCATGGTGGACCGCTACTTTTGATTTCGCATTTTAATTGCGTCAACGCAACAAGGGTAGAGCCACCGGGCACATCTGCCAATCCCGACAACGTGTATCTCGCCTCAAGTCTAAGCGTTGACCTTTTTACGCCACGTGACGCCGCTTGGCGAGTCCATCACCTCAATGCCCATTTCAGTTAGTTCGTCGCGGATTGCATCCGAACGGGCAAAGTCGCGGTTCGCGCGCGCTGCTTTTCGTTCAGCCAGCAGCGCCTCTACCGCTTTACTGAGCGCGTCGTCTGCGGAACCGTCATCAGACTTGTCGGCACCCACGATTCCAAGCCAACCCTCAACATCCGCAATAAAAGCGGAAGCATTTTTCATGTCGACGGCCGTAAACGTTTCTCTGCCAGCCATGATCATCTTGACGCCCTCAAGTACGACCGCAATTGCTTCGGGTGTGTTCAAGTCGTCGAGCATTGCTTCGCGAATCCGCTGCGAAAGACTTTCAAATTCAACCGTCGCCGTGTTTCCTTTTGCGGGTGCGTCTGCTTCTAAAAGAACTGCCTCTTCGACAAACTTGCGTGCCTCGCGAAGACGCTGGACGTGACGGGCACTGGCCCGCAGCGTGTCGAGCGTGAAGTTGTAGGGTTTGCGGTAGTGGCCTGAAATCAACGTAAGTCGGAGTGCCATGGGGTCAATCCCGCGGCCGCCCGTTTCTTCACTGCCGACAAGGCTCTGCACTGTAAAGAAATTCCCCTTGCTCTTGCTCATCTTGTCGCCTTCCACCTTCAAAAAGCGAGTGTGGACCCAGTGCCTGGCGAACGTCTTTCCGGAAAGACTTTCAGCCTGTGCAATTTCACACTCATGATGCGGAAAAATCAGGTCCTCACCACCAGCATGCAGGTCAATTTCTTCGCCAAGATATTGCGAGGCCATTACAGAACATTCGATATGCCAACCAGGGAAACCCCAGCCCCAGGGGCTGTACCACTGCATCAGGTGTTTATCATCTTTTTTCCACAACGCAAAATCTCGTGGATCACGCTTCTCACTGTCAACAACCAGCTCCCTTGACAACTCGGTTAGATCCGAAGCTTCGCGGTTTCCGGAAA
>CBDTVC010000140.1:0-7046 GCA_965363925.1 uncultured bacterium
CTTGTCCTTGTACGCAACGGCCTTTTCAAGCTGGGATACCGGCGTGAGCGTTGAGAATATCCAGGCAAGTTCTGTTACTTGCGGGACGTCGCTCTGGAGGAACAGGTTGGAAGACGATGGATCGAAGCCGAGAGCCAGGTAGTCGAGTGCAACATCCAAGCTGAAACGACGAAGTGCCTCGCCATCATGTACCGTCGTCATCGCATGGTAGTTAACGATGAAGTAGTATGACTCGTGCTGCGCGTGAAGCTCAATGTGTTGGCGGATTGCTCCAAAATAATTTCCGACGTGGAGCGTCCCGGATGGTTGGATGCCAGAGACAACAATAGTTTTCGCGTCCGTTGATGCGTTCGCTGCGTCCAGGGATGGTTGCTTGTCAACAGTCAAAGGTTTCTGACTCACTATCGGATTCGCTTTAATTGAGATCGCAGCTCTGCAAGACGCTCTTCGGTTGACGCGCGGAGCACGCCAAGAATTGCTCTCGTTCTCATTTGATGTTCGATTGATAGTTCAGCGTTCAACAACTCCAGGAAGCTGGCATCAAGTTCCTGTAGTTGTTCCAGCGCTGCCGATCCGGTTCCAAGGTGGAAATCATCCGGGTTAAGCTCCGTCCCATTAAACGCAGCGATGCCACAGCTGTGAATAGTTTCGGCGATCTTTCCAGCGTTCATTCGGGACGTTTTCTGAAGCGCCGCTAGAGCAAGTGAAGCTTCTTTGTCGTCGACCGATTTAATGACGGCATCGTACGAGCGGTTAACAATTACCTGCTCACGCATTATCGGATTGAGTCGTTCAGCGGTCTCGGCTCGTGATATCGTAATACCTGCCCATCCTTTCTGAAAAGCGAGTTCCTTAAGCATTTTGGCGATTGCGTTTAAACGTAAATAAGTGCGGCTGAAAGATAGTGTGTTTTACGGACTTCTAAGGTGGAACGAGACTCCTACTGGCTCCATTTGCGAGCATCCACTGGCGCTCCGATCATTTGTAATGGGACTAGAGCAGTCCCTGTGCCGCGGCAAAAATTGAATCGGTTAGTGCACGAGCCTTATTTGTCGTCTCATCAAATTCTTTTGCCGGGTCGCTGTCCGCAACTATGCCCGCTCCCGCTTGCACAAATATTTGTCCGTCCTTCATCACCATGGTCCTGATGGCGATACACGTGTCCAGATTTCCCGAGAAATCAAGGTACCCGATTGCACCACCATAGAGTCCGCGACGGGTTGGTTCGATTTCGTCAATAATTTCCATGGCTCTAACCTTTGGTGCGCCGCTGAGCGTGCCGGCCGGAAAGCACGCCATTAGTGCATCGATTGCAGATCGATCTGAGCGTAGAACCCCCGAAACCAGTGATACGATGTGCATCACATGGGAGAATCGTTCCACGTAAGCCATTCGGTCTGGCTTGACCGTCCCAAATTCCGACACGCGCCCAACATCGTTGCGCGCGAGATCAACGAGCATCAGGTGTTCGGATTGCTCTTTTTCATCTGCAAGCAGTTCTTGCTCCAATGCCACATCGGCTTCAGGAGTCGCTCCTCTGGGACGAGTCCCGGCAATTGGCATTGTTTCCACGCGAGATCCCTCTACCCGGACCAACATCTCGGGCGAAGAGCCTGCCACCGTAAAGTTGCCGAGCGATAGGTAGAACAAATAGGGTGACGGATTTACCTGCCGCAATGCGCGATAGAGATTAATGGGGTCTCCCGAGAATGGAATAGAGAAGCGCTGCGAAAGAACTACCTGGAAAATGTCTCCATCGTAAATAAGCTGTCTCGCCTTGCGCACTCCGTCTTCGAACGTACTCCGCGTCATGTTCGAGGTGAGCCGGTCAGCACCTACTGAAATGGGTTCCGGCACAGGCGTGTGCTCGGTAGACAGTTTTGCCCGCACCGTATCGATCTTTTTGTTGCATTCCGCGAATGATGCATCGAGATCAGTGTCCTTGTCAACAATTGCAACCGACTGAATAACGACTCGGTGCTTGACATGATCAAAAGCCACAACTGTGTCGTAAAAGCACCACATCGCATCTGGAATCTCGAGGTCGTCGACAGGGGAATTGGGCAGACGTTCTAGCAGCCGCACGACGTCGTAGCCGGCATAGCCGACTGCCCCGCAGGTAAAGCGCGGCATGCCGGGGAGTTTGACTTCACGAAACTGCGAAAGCTCATTTTCAAGCACTTCAATAATGTTGCCTTCAACCGCGGCAGCGGGAGATAGTTGACCCGGCACTTCGACGAAAACATGTTCGCCAAAGGAGCGAATCACTTTGTACGGATCAGATCCCAGAAACGAATAGCGGGCAAGTTTTTCGCCGCCTTCGACGCTTTCAAAGAGAAAGTTGTATGTCGTGTCCTTGGAGAGTCGCAGAAATGCGGCAACCGGCGTGATAAGATCTGCGCCAACGGATCGACTGACGGGGATAGCCACTGGTCGGTCGGCAGCGAGAATCTCCTTTTTCGCTATCAGCTTGAAGTCATCGATCGTCATACAATCATCGGGTGAGATCAGTGAGAAAATACATTTATTGGGAGGGTTGCGAGGACGTTTGCGCCTCGGTCGTATTCACGTGTTGACGTTAGGAATCTACTGCTTGTCCTGGTTCGATCGGATCCTCGCGAGTGACATGCCAAGAGTGTTTTTGATGACAAAAAGCAAAGCAATAAAAAAACCCACTGCGAAGAGGCAGCGGGTCGTCAAAAAGCACGGTTACAGATAAATCTATCTCCAGACCTTATGAACTCCCGGCACCAAGCGCCATCGCCAGCTAGTGTTTCGATTTGTTGCTATCGTGTTCAAAGGAGTTTACGTGTAGTCTGGATCTATGGCGGCGTGAATCGCAAGATACCGCCCTTTGATCAATCGATGCAAATTGTACCGCGCAACTCTTCACCGCGCGACTTTTGACACAACAGAATTTCAGAGGGAAAGCTCAGCTGACTTACAAATCGATGGTCGAGTATTTCGAGTCCGGTAGACTGAACGGCTTCTACAAGGGAGATTCCCCGACATCCGCCAAGAAAGAAGGGATGAATGCAGTAGAGTCCATTCCAGAGTGATTCGTACCACTTGCGTGGATGTCCAAGGTAGAGCAATAGCAGCCGGCCCTCGGGCTTAAGAACCCTTGTGAATTCGTTCAGGACTTGACAGAAGTCGGAAACGGGTAACATGTCGAACATGTATCCATTGACGACCAGATCGAACGAATTGTCGACAAACCCCAATTGATATGCGTCGCCGTCTGTTAGGGTATAACAGCCAGGGTCGAATCCATGGCGTTTCATTCGACGTCTGGCCCGGGCCAGCATTTCTGGCGTCACGTCCACACCGGTCGTGTGTCCGTTGGGGTTTCTCTGAACCAGTTTCGCGAATGAAAGTCCGGTTCCAACGGCCGTTTCTAAGACAATTTCATGATTCTTGACGTTCGCAATTTCGATTGCAAGGTCGCGGGCCCGTCGTTCAACTAGTTTCGCCAGCCAATCGTGGGTAGGGGCAATCCATCGATAGTAGGCCTGAACGCGTTCTTTAGGCAATCGAGCAGGCAACATAGTCCGAGACTTTACATTCGGCATTCTTTAACTTGTGGTTCAAATCGGTGTATTCCCGATGCGGCAGGTTGTCGCACTGTGCGGCAACACGCACGAAGGAGGGGATTCGTGAACATTTTCACTCCAAATAAGACGTCCAAGATAAATGGCCAGATCCAAACAGTCCGCTTCGGTATTCTCGACCCACCGGCCCGTGCTCGATTTTTTGACGTTCGCCCTCGCACTGCTTGGAATTCTGGTCGTGGTGCACCTCTGGATTCAAAGTGGCAGGGGCTTTGACCGTGGTTGTTTCGGTTTCGACGCTCCTGCTGCAGTTGATCCCACGTTTAACTGTGAGGCGGTAATAAACAGCGATTCAGGCAAGCTGTTTGGCGTTTCGAACGTAATCTGGGGGCTCGGTTTCTACGTTATCATTGCGGCGCTGAGTTTCTTTGTACTTCTTCGAAGCGGCCCAGCCCTGAAGCAGCTGAAATCTGGTCGTGCGTTGATGTTAGTAGGTGGGCTTCTGTATTCCGGCTACCTCTCGTACGTTCAGTATTTTCAACTCGGCGAGTTTTGTAAGCTTTGTTTGATATCGGCGTCCATTGTGGCATTGCTTTTCATTGTCATGCTTGTCGAATATTTCAACAAGCCAAAGGGGAGGCTGCCGGAAGACGTTTCGATTTTGCGCAAGGTGCCATTCTTCGGCGCTCTTGCCGGAGTGGCGGTACTACTAGCGATTGCTGACTTTGCGTACTTCAATAGCCTTGAGACCGGGACTGCTCCCATTGCTGCTTCAGCAGCCGCAGTCGCGGGCCCGGCTGGTGGTTCCACTACTGTTGTGCCGGTTGGAGTGTGTGGGTTTGACACCGACAAGAAACGGATTGATGGTTACATGGACCTCGTGTCGTTTAGCGACCCATCCAAGGGCAATCCCGACTCGCCTGTAACTGTAATTGAGTTTTTTGACCCATTGTGCCCGCACTGCAAATCGATGGAACCGGTCATGGACAAGATTATTGACGAGTATGGCGACAGAGCCCGCTTTGTTTACCGCCCGTTTCTCGTTTTTCCGCAATCCATGCAGATGATTGAGGCGCTTCATGCAGCCGCTCAACAGGGTTTGTTTTTCGAAATGATGGATGCGCAGTTTGAACGCCAGACCAATCGTGCCCTGACAATGGCGGAGCTGGAGGAAGTTGCAACTGAGATCGGCGCCAACTGGGAATTGATGAAACACCGCCTCGACAATCAAATGTTTCGGAGCGTCGTGCTGCGGCATCGGAATTCGTCAGCCGAGTCCGGTGTAGGTGTTGTGCCAACCATCATGATAAATGGCCGAATTATCAAGAGCGAATCAAAAACGATTTCCTGCATCAAGGAACTGATTGATCGATCAATGCCTGAGTCGTCCGAATAGTTTGCCTCCGCTCGCTGTTGCGGGAAGAATGCCGGAGCAATGAGAACCGTGGGACAAAAGCGCAACCGTCGCTCGAAATACGGTCAGTTTTCAGTCGTCTAGTCGAACAATTATGTGGGACGTGGTCAGTCCTCGTCGGTGTGTACGCCGAGTCGCCTTTGAAAGAAATCCCTTAGCAACCAGATGCCGCAAACGAGTCAGTCCCAACAATCGATCAACGCAATCCGCTTCCTAGCTGTCGACGCGGTGGAGAAGGCGAACAGCGGTCACCCTGGAATGCCGATGGGTTGTGCACCGATGGCCTATCAGCTGTGGCGGAACGTCCTCCGACACAATCCATCAAATCCTGATTGGTTTGATCGTGATCGCTTTGTGTTGTCGGCCGGGCACGGTTCAATGCTTCTGTACGCGCTGCTGCATTTGACCGGCTACGAGTTGTCCCTTGATGACATCAAGCAATTCAGACAACTTGGAAGCCGCACTCCCGGGCATCCGGAAAACTTCGTGACGAGCGGGATCGAGACCACAACAGGTCCGCTTGGACAGGGTTTTGCGAACGGTGTCGGGATGGCGATTGCCGAGAAGCACATGGCGGCAGTGTTTAACAAGCCGGGACACACGATCATCGATCATCGGACGTTTGGCATTGTGTCTGATGGTGACCTCATGGAGGGCATATCCCACGAAGCGGCATCGCTTGCCGGGCACCTGGGTCTGGGCAAGTTAGTTTACCTGTACGACGACAATCACATCTCGATTGAAGGTGATACTGACCTGGCCTTCACGGAAGACGTAAACGCCCGATTTGAAAGCTACGGGTGGCACGTCCAGCAGGTCGAGGATGGCAATAATCTGACTTCGATTGCTGCGGCGATCGAGAAAGCTACTTCAGAGACAAAACGTCCGTCGCTGATCTCGATACGGACAATTATTGGCTTCGGCAGTCCGAACAAGCAGGGCACGGCAAAGGCCCACGGGTCTCCGCTCGGTCCGGACGAAGTTGCTCTTGCTAAAGAGACCTTGGGTTGGCCAGCGGACAGGCAGTTCTATGTTCCTGAGTCCGTGTATTCGGATCTTGATCGGAAGGGAAGCGGCGCCCGAATCGAAGCCGAGTGGAATGAACGGCTGACAGCTTACGCATCCGCTTATCCATCCGAGGCAAAGGAGCTTCAGGCGTGGATAGCAGGTAGCCTTCCGGATGGCTGGGAAAAATCTGTCCCCGTATTTGAACCTGGAAAAGGAATGGCGACTCGGGCCTCTTCCGGTAAAGTGCTTGACGCGGTTGGAGAGATTTTGCCGAACCTGATTGGTGGGTCTGCCGACTTGGCCGGTTCGAATAAGACGGAAATGAAAGCGCGGTCAAGCTTCCAGGCTGACTCTCCGGCGGGGTCGTTGTTTCACTTTGGCGTTCGCGAACACGGCATGGCGTCGATCTGCAACGGTATGTTTTTGCATGGTGGAATCAGGCCGTTCTGCGCGACCTTTCTGGTGTTCACTGATTACCTACGCCCTGCGCTCCGGCTGTCCGCTCTCGTTAAGGCGCCGGTCATTTATATCATGACGCACGATTCAATTGGTCTAGGTGAAGACGGTCCGACACATCAGCCGGTTGAACACTTTATGGCCTTGCGTCTAATCCCGAATGTAAACTTTATTCGGCCCGGGGATGCGAATGAAACGGCTGAGGCCTGGAAAATTGCCATCCGATCAACCGATCGGCCTTCGGTCCTGGCGTTATCCCGGCAGGGAGTGCCTACCCTCGATCGGACTAAACTTGGAAGTGCATCTGGAGTGGCGAAGGGTGGCTACATCTTGGTCGATACGGCTGGTACACCGGATGCGATCGTGCTTGCCACCGGTACTGAAGTGCCGATCGCGTTGGAGGCGGTTGAAAAGCTCAACGCAGACGGACTAGCCACTCGTCTGGTCAGTATGCCGTGTTTTCGACTCTTTCAAGAACAGAGTGCGGAGTACAAAGAATCGGTACTGCCCAAGGCTGTGCGTGCACGCGTGTCGATCGAGGCCGGTGTAACGATGGGTTGGGAGCGCTATGTGGGTGATGACGGGATCGCGATCGGTCTTGACCGATTCGGGGCATC
>CBDTVC010000141.1:0-7032 GCA_965363925.1 uncultured bacterium
TTGACGTCGATCAAGTCTTGCTCAACGCAAACGCCGGTACCCTGCTCGCCAACGGAACTGTCGCCCTTCTGCACACTGAAGGCGCTGGGGCAAGCAATCTTTCTTTTGACGCCAACATAGATGCACTGAAACCAATTGCCGATCTCGTCCCAAGACTCGGTTCGCTGGCAGGCTCGGGCCGAGTCCTCGGCCAAGTGTCCGGGCCACCTGACGCGCTGAGGGCGACCGCAGAACTCACACTGGATGGAGTCGACTACAAAAACCGGCGCTTCTCTGCGATCGTCGGTAACGTTGATGCTGTGTTCGACGCAGATCGAGCGCTATCTATGTTTGACGCTAATGCTGAGCTTGCAAATGTTGTACTCCCGACTGTGACAATACGTGCGACAACGGTGCATATCGCACTGGTTGATTCGGTGTTCCAGTTCGAAGGAATTTCCATTGTGGATGATCGCCGCTCGGTCCAGCTGTCTGGATTGGTCGACCCACGCGCTGAAGTAAAAGCTGGTTTGCTGGAAGATCTGACCATCCGCCTTGATCAAGATCGATGGGAACTACTTCAGCCGTCGACAATCACTTATGGAAAGGGCATCCGTGTTAAGAACCTGTTGCTCTTCACAGACGATCAGCAGATTGCACTGGACGGGATAGTTGATACCAATGGTGAGCAATCGTTGATTCTCACGGTAGAGAATTTCCGCATTGCATCCATTGCTGACCTGTTTAAGTATGGCGGACTAGGAGGCACGGCAAACGGATATCTCGATCTCACCGGGCCAGCCGATGCGCCTATCGTTCAGGGTGACTTGAGTTTCGACGTTGTTTCGAACCGGACAGCCGTCGGCGATATGCAGCTGTCACTCCGCTACGACAGCCTACAACTCTTCCCCGACGCCCTCTTCAGGCACGTGGACGGTAGCACGCTCACGATAAACGGTAAGCTACCAATTGACCTCCGTCTTGCCGAAAGTCAGGACCCATCACAAACGGGCGTTCGGGTTGCAGCGCGGCAGGCACTCCCGGATACGCAGGTGGATTTACAGGTTGTTGCTGATTCCTTTTCTATGGGCTGGATGCTGCCGTTTCTTGACAAAGAAATGTATAACGCGCTTGATGGCAAGTTTAATGGCCAGGTTCAAGTGTCGGGCACCGTGCGTAACCCTGCACTTTCGGGTGCGGCAACAATCGTAAATGGAAGAATTGGTCTTCCTACTTTCGGGATAACGCCAGATCAGATTAGCGCCGACCTCGAGTTCGACGGTAACGAGATCCGAATACTCCATGGCCAGGGGAAGTCTGGATCCGGCAGCGTCATTGCAACCGGCCAGATCAATCTGTCAGAACTGTCACTCGGTGAGTTCGACATCAGTTTGAGCATGGAAAATTTCCTCGCGATGAACAATGTTCAGTTCCGTGATGCAAAGACTAGTGGTGACCTGTTGCTGTACGGAACGACACGCGCACCAGCTGTATCAGGATACCTGCTGATGGACGCCCTTGACATTTTCTACACCGGGGCCATTGAAGAATTTGAGCCGGTGAAGCTTTCGGAAGAAGAGCTACGGCTCGTTGAACAGACGTTCGGTCGACGTGTGACGAAGAAAGACACAACAACGTTCTCTTTCTACGAAGCACTCCAGATAGACATCAACCTGGAAATGGAACGTGACACGTGGTTGCGGTCCAAACAGAATCCACGGATGAACATTGAGTTTGCTGGTGACATGGATTTGCAGAAAGAACCGAATGAGGAAGAACGGATGTTCGGGACCATCAACGTACTGCCTGAACGGTCCACAATTGATCAGTTTGGTCGACGGTTCGATATCCAGTCAGGCACCGTTACGTACAACGGCGACTTTGACGACCCGCTTGTGGATATTGCCGCAAAGTATACCGTCAAATCACCGACCGATCAGAACTCGGAAGTTGAGATAACACTCAATGCAAGGGGTTCGCTGCAGAATCTTGAGATCGAGCTTAACTCCGATCCTCAGATGGAATTAACGGACATCCTTTCGTACATCCTCACCGGCCGTCCGGCCGCACAAACCTTGCAATTTTCGGGTGGCGGCGAAGCAGGATTGGCGACCGATATTGCGCTCAGTCAGGCAACCGGATACCTTGAAGGACTGGCTGGATCCGAACTCGGACTGGACGTAGTGCGAATAGAAAACGACGGCTCGGAAATTAAGCTTACGGCTGGCAAATATATCCGGCAAGGTGTCTACCTGGCGATCAGTCAGCCGGTCGTTTTAAGCAGTAGCGCAAGCGGAACGAGCTCGGGCGAGACCAATCGTCCCGAATTTACCGTTGAAGTTGAAATTGTCCGGGACCTTCTTGCCCGATTGCTCCAGCAGGGCTCCGGATTCAAGCTTACCCTTTTCTGGAAACACGCCTACTAGTGCAAATGTCGCGTAACGCCCCTCAAACAAAGCCTGATGATGGGTATCTTTGGGGCAACTCGCGGCCGGTTCGCCTTCCAATCTCTCTTCGCCCCAACAAGTACTTCAGGTTCTATCGTGATCGGTTGGATAAAAGAGCGGCTTGACGACAGTGTACTCCTTTCAGGACTGGATCAGTTTGGTGAGATGGTCCTGTTCGGTGGCAAGTTTTTTACTCGCGTTTTTCGACGTCCTCTTGAGGGACGTGAAATTGTACGCCAGATGGACGAGGTTGGCAGCAAGAGCTTTATCCTCGTCGCAGTAACGGGGTTTGCAATCGGCGTTGTCCTGGCCATGCAGAGTCGCGGCAC
This sequence comes from uncultured bacterium, assembly GCA_965363925.1. GTDB lineage: Bacteria > Bacteroidota > Rhodothermia > Rhodothermales > JABDKH01 > JAGQWL01. The sequence continues at coordinate 2,756 of CBDTVC010000141.1, forward strand.
CCTCGCACGGTTCGGCGCCGAAGACTTGCTACCAAGTATGCTTGGACTTGCAATCTTCAAAGAAATTGGCCCGGTGCTGACTTCCCTTGTTTTGGCTGGCCGTCTTGGTGCAGGCATCGGGGCTGAAATTGGCTCCATGCGCGTCACCGAACAGATCGACGCACTGGAGGTGGCGGCCCTGAAGCCGTACGACTACCTGGTCGTGACACGAATCGTCGCGTGCGTCGTAATGTTTCCGTTGCTGACTATCATGGCTGATATGATCGCAATGTCCGGAGGCTATCTCGAATCCGTGATAGCCAGCGATCAGGACTACCGGGTATTCTTCAACTCCGCCTTTCAGTCCATGAATCTTCCAGACTTGATCGTCGATACCATGAAGACGAGCGTCTTCGGTTTCATTGTCGCAACGGTCAGCTGCTTCAAAGGATTTACGGTCCGCGGCGGTACACGTGAGGTCGGCCAGGCAGCAATGCAAGCGGTTGTCCTTTCATCGCTGTTTATCTTTCTGGCAGATGTCATTATGGTGCGACTCTCGCTCATGTTTTTCCCAATTGCATAAAGACCGACCGCTCTACCCTGCAACCTCCAGATTCTTATAACACCCCTTCTCCGTCCCGAACGGACAACACGGTCAGGCCGGACCCTGACAGCGACACGTGCATCAGCCTGTTCGACGTGCACAAGAGTTTTGGCGACAACCACGTTCTGAAAGGTGCATCCCTTGACGTTCCGCGGGGGTCGACGGCCGTTGTGATGGGCGAATCCGGCTCGGGGAAGAGTGTACTGATCAAGACGATCGTCGGGCTGTTGAAACCTGACTCCGGGGAGGTCTCGATTGATGGCGCACGAATTGACGTTCTGGATGACGCTGAATTGGATCGCGTCCGGCTATCCATCGGCTATCTGTTTCAGAGCGGTGCACTGTTCGACTCGATGACGGTGGAAGAGAACCTTTCGTTTATTCTTGAGCGACACGCGAAGATGACGAAGCAGGAGCGCAAGGACCGCGTTTTTGAAGCGTTGGAGTGGGTTCGTCTACCTGAGAAGGGGTCCAGTTTCCCTTCTGAGCTGTCCGGCGGTCAGAAAAAGCGAATCGCGCTCGCGAGAGCGATGGTATTGAAACCGTCGATACTACTGTATGACGAACCGACTACGGGCCTGGACCCCTTGTCGGTCCGAACCGTATCAGAACTCATTGTTCAACTTCGAGATGAACGAGCGATTACGTCCATCGCGATTACCCACGACCTTCTTTGCGCTGAAATCGTATCTGACCAGGCGCATTTTATTTACGAAGGAGTGATTGCAGATTCGGGCTCTATTGCCGATCTGCGAAAATCGCGTCACCCTGTAATCCGTACCTTCTTTCAGGAAGAACACTAAGAATTCTAAATGTCTCGACAAGCCCGCGTCGGATTAATCGTCACCGCAGCCACGATCCTTTTTCTGGTCGGCCTGTTTGCTATTGCAAACCGTTCGTTCCTGTTTAGTGATAATTTTTACATCGAATCCCAATTCAACCACGTTGCTGGGTTAAACGCGGGTCAGCACGTTCAGTATCAAGGTGTTGACGTCGGACGAATCGAATCGGTTGATCTTCCCCTGACTCCTGGCGAACAGATTTCGGTGCGGATGGCCATCAGCGAGACGGCCCGGCACATCATTCGGAAAAACACCCGTGCACAGATAAAAACCGACGGGCTTGTTGGTAGCCAGATTGTCGTGCTTGTTTCCCCCTCAGAGATCGGCGAAGAGATCGAGGACGGCGACATTATTCGCGGCGACGACCCGATGGACCTTTTCGAGATAACGGACAAAGCGTTGGCGAGCGTCCAGAAGTTTGAAAACGCTGCGGTGGCGTTCGAGCAAATCATGAACGACGTTCGCAATGGTGAGGGAACGCTTGGCAAAATTATTTACGACTCGACGCTTTATAACAGTATCGTCAGCACAACCGATCAGACGCGCAACGTGATGGATGGCCTGGCTGAAAATGCAGAGGCCCTCATCGAACTGGCTGGCGGCGCGACCGAAGGAGTAAACTCTATTCTCTCCGCCGTTGAAGACGGCGACGGAACGATTGCCCGGCTGCTTAACGACCCAGAATTATACAACCGTCTGCTCGCTGCGGCTGATACTGTTCAGTACATCACCGGCGACATGCGCACGATGATCGAAAACTTTGAGCAGACCTCGAACTGGGGCGCACTTGGCGCATTCCGTTTTGCGGAACTGATGGAGGCAGCCAAGCATAATTGGCTTTTCAAGCGATACTTCGAGGAACGTGGCTACATGGAAAAAGCATCTTTCGAAGTGAGAGAAAGGGCGCTCGAGGAGTCGTTCAACAAACTCGCTGAACGGGAGCTCGAACTGCTTCGATGGCAGGAGCGACTTGAGCGAGGAGAATTGACGCCGGCCACGTCGATGAATCCCGACTCTTCGTCAACTACTACAGTCATCGAAGGGCAGTAACAAAATGGCTGAACGGAAGGCGGACGAGACGGTCAATCCACAGACATCTGGCCCCGGAACGGGTGAGATGGCAATGGTCGCCGGAGCAATGGTTGCTTTTGCAGCATTGCTCTACGTGTTGCGCGACTTCATTAATCCGCTACTCCTTGCCATCGCCGGAACGATCCTCCTCTGGCCCATTCGAGGAAAGCCCTTTGCCCGCGCGGTTTTGCTTTCTGGCGGATTCCTGTTCTTTGCCTGGTTATTGTACACACTAGGAGCCGTACTTGTACCGTTCCTGATGGCGTATATCCTCGCTTACATGCTTAATCCGTTGGCAGAATGGGCGTCCGAGCGGTACAGAATCAAGCGCTCAATAACTGCTATTGTAGCGACGTTCCTTTCCATCGGCGTTGTTGTGTTGCTCTTCCTTCTGGTCGTCCCCCAAGTTGTCAGCGAATTGGATTCGCTTTCTTCGAGGATATTTAATGAGATGAGTTCATTTCAGGATTCCATGAGATCCTCGACGATTCTGGACAGGCTTGAAGGAGCTGGACTAGTTGATCGGGAATCACTTATTGTCGGACTAACGGACTTCGTACAGGGCCAGGCCACCGCCCTCGCTAATTCGATTCCGGACACGATTCAACGGCTTGTCAAGTCGATCAGTGGTTTGTTGCGGCTTGTTACTTTTGCCGCGCTGATGCCCGTGCTTATCTACTATTCTCTCAAAGATTATAACTCGGTGAGGGCTAGCGTGATCAGTCTTTTCCCGAAGGTCCGAGGCGACCGGGAGTATCTAACATCCGCAGGATCGGTCGTTGGGAATTACCTTCGCGGCCAACTATTAATCAGCGCCATTGCGGCTTTTAACGTCTCGGTCGCGCTGCTCATTTTTGACGTGCCGTTTGCATTGCTGATCGGACTATTGGCGGGCGTCTTGAACATGATTCCCAACATCGGAATTGTCATCACAAACGTCATTGGGATTATCATCGCATTAGTGTTTGGAGATCCATGGCTTTGGACAGCGGTGATAGTGCTTATTGTACTTGCGCTGGAATCCGTTCTCGAGAACACCGTGCTGATTCCCAGAATCCAGAGCAATCAAGTTGGCTTACATCCGATACTCATCCTGCTCAGCCTCTTCGTATTTGGTTCCCTCATGGGAGTCTTCGGACTACTGATCGCGGTGCCAGCAACGGCGATCCTCACGGCTTCATACGGTGCATGGAAGGATGATTTGACCCTGGATATCGGCGAAGAGATAGCGGCGTAGTCGCGGGGTGGGGCCTTGGAGGGATTGTTTGCGATACTTTAGGCATCGCCGGTACCCGCTTGGCCTTTGGTGCTGTAACGGATCGAGTTAAGAGAAGACGTAGAGAGAAGACAAAGAATTAAGGCTGAGACTCCGGGGGGACCGGAGGATCAGGCGCAGAGAAGCCGTCCAAACGAGATCAATCCCAGTAGACGCGTTAAGAGTTGCGTAACACTATCGAATCCATGACCTGATAGATTTGCATACCACGATTGACATACCGCCTCACTTTGATGCCTCGTTGTCTCCACTTTCCAGGTTATTGACCCGGTGGCTGGGTGACTCGCGACGGGCGAACAGTCTGAGAATTGTGATCCTTGTGTTAGTGCCCGTCTTTGCAGGATTAGGATTGCACTTGGCGGGCGCTGCTGGTTATACAGCGGCGACCGCTGTATCCGACGGCGCATGGCTACTGATTTTCGTTTTGGCGTCGACTGTCGCGACCCTGGTACTTGGGTTGCCTGTATGGGTGGCGGCAACGTCTGTTGCAATCGGACCAGAGAGC
>CBDTVC010000142.1:0-6979 GCA_965363925.1 uncultured bacterium
GGAGCCGAATTGACGCCTTTGTCGAAATTGATGATCGCGTTTTTCTCTGACTGTAGTGGATTTGTTTATGCGCGTTAGTCAGGTTTCCGATAGTTGCGAATCGCTTCAGCGGTGGTGCGGGGCTTGTGTCTGGTTGGCGATTGTGCTGTCGCTTGCGATTCCGCTTGAGTCGACCGCGCAGGTGCCGGGCACGTGCCAGCCCTCGACGGGCGATGGCTATCTCGACATTGGGAACGTGCGCGCTCGGATTCTGAACAATGGCCCGCTTTTCTGGCGCAGCGATCCTAATGTCTATGAAGTGCCCCGATCAGAGGGTACAAACGCTGTGTTTTCCGCAGCCCTGTGGCTTGCAGGCACGGTCGACGGCGAAGTGCGAGCAGCGGCAAGCCGCTATGGTCCGTGGGAATTCTGGTCGGGGCCGATCAACGACGATGGTTCAGCGCCCGCCGACTGTGCTGTTTATGATCGAATCTGGTCCGTAACACGAACCGACGTTGAGGGACTTCTCTACGAAAAGCCGCCGCCGAATGATCTCCTGGAGTGGCCAACCGGTTTGGGTGCCCCGACACTTTCCCCGACGAACCTGGATGGTACCGCTACAAACGCCGACGGTATCGACAACGACGATGATGGGTCGGTTGACGAGCCGGACGAAATGCGGTCAATTACTGACGAGGTGCTCGAACTACCACTTTCCGACCGCAAGAATCAAGTCATTAATCTGGATGCGGGTGAGAGGCCGGATTTGTTTGGCGATCAGATGCTTTGGTGGATCATGAACGACGTTGGCAATGAGCATAGGGCGGCCAAGTCGTCGCCGATGGGCGTGGAGGTACACGGGTCCGCTTTTGCATTTGATACGGGTGGCCATGTCGGTAATACGTCCTTTTACCGTTATCGAGTTTTTAACAGGGGATCGGTGCCAATTCGCGATGCCTACATCGGATTCTTCGCTGACGTCGATCTCGGCAATTTCGACGATGACTACATTGGAAGTGACTCAACGCTGGGCCTTGGGATTACCTACAATTCGGATAATCTTGATGAAGGTTCTAATGGCTACGGTGAAGCTCCGCCGGCGATTGGTTTTGACTTCTTGCAGGGACCGATCGTTGAGTCGACGGGAGAAGCAGCAGAGCTATTCGGAAATTACCGAGAAGGTTATAACGAGCTCGGCACCACGTCAGTCATGTTCTACAACGGCGGCGCATGCGTCCAATGTGATCCCGTTATTGCCGCGGACTATTACAACTATATGCAGGGCAGGTGGAAAAATGGCCAACGAATGACGTTGGGAGATGGTGGTTTCAATGTTGATCTTCTACCGACGCGATGGGTTCTTTCGGGGGATGCTTCCGAAAAGCACTTCTGGTCCGAGTTCAACACTGACGGGTTCGGCCGCGGAAACCCTCCGGCGGATCGGAGATTTGTAACGTCTTCAGGACCCTTCGAACTGCGAAATGATCTTTCCCAAGATGTGTTTATCGGCATTGTGTGGGCTCGCGGCCACGATAACCTTGATTCGTTTGTTCGGGTTAAGGAAGCTGATCGCCGAATTCAATCGTATTTCGACGCAGATCTCCGATTACCGGCTCCACCGGATCCACCTGACGTCAGTGCCTCGGCGATGAATGGTGACCTCATTCTGAGCTGGACAAACTCTTCTGCCTCCAACAACTACCTTGACGGGTACCGAGTATTCAACCCTCTCGGAAGTCCTGAAAGCCCGTTCTTCAGGCTCGAAGGATACGAAGTCTGGGAGTTTGACTTGGAAGCAGCCACCTGGCCTGATTGCCTATACGACCGTGCTTGTCGGGTCATTCAAACTTACGATGTCGTCAATGACGTGCTGGCTATTATTGGCGACGACGACGACGATGGTTTTCGGGAGCAATATGCTGCGGGGACTGACTCTGGAATCCAGCATACTCACCTGTTTTCTGGCTTGCGCAACTACTCGTCGTATTTCTATGGAGTCCGCGCCTATGCCCATAGTAACCAGAGTTTTCCCAGTGTACTGTTCAGTCCCATAGCGCGCGTAGTCGGAGTTCCGTCACGGCCCGGCAGTGTCGCATCCGATAGTTCTCTCATTGCACTCACCGATTCGGTCCAGTTCGATTTTGTGGCCTCCAACAGCGGCGTTGGTACTGGTTTTGTCAGGGCAGAAATCGTCGATCCTCTAGCCATTCAGTCCTGCGAGTATCGCGTTGTGTTCATCGAAGGTAGTGCAGGGTTGGGCGATCCCGAAGGGGGACAGTCGACTCCCGTGGCCTATGATGTCTACTGTAACGGCCGGAAGGTATTTGACGGTTCTTCCGCGTCGCTCGAACTGCTTGGACAGAACTTACACGTTTTGGATGGTCTAGAGTTTAGCGTACTGGACGCGGCGTTTGGTATCGAAAACTTCACGGTCGTCTCAAACGCTTCTGGACGTCTTGATCCGCCGCAAATGGGAACGTTGGCTGTCAACGATGCCGGTGAAGCGAATGGTTTTCCCACATTAGACGGTGCGACGCGTCCCACGCCAGGTGTACAGCAGTCTTCGTCCGATGCGATTTGGGCATTGAACGTTGGTGGTGGTAGTAATGACGGAAGGTTCAGAACCTTTCAAGGCAGATCACTACGAGGAGACAATGAGTTATGGGTTGGGGAGTATGATTACGAGATTCGGTTCACGGCGGAAGGCGGAAAGGCGTATCGAAGGTTTGAAGGCGACCAGTTTGTCGATGTGCCCTTTGAGCTCTGGCGGATTCATGCGAACGCCCGAAACCCACGTCCAGATTTACGATTAATTCCCGCTATTTGCGAATCAGCATGTGGGGCTGGTACTACAGACTTCCTGTATGACCTTGGAGCTGATCACGGCGTTTCCGACGGCAGCGACGACCCGTTCACCGACTGGCTTTACTTCTACCTCCCGTTGAATGACTCGAGTGCCTCGGCTGGATACGACGAGTTCTTTGCCAGCCCTGACGGCGATACTGGAGAAGAGGTTTTTGCGCGCTTGGTCTTCGTGCAATTGGACGGTGGCACGGCTCCACCGTATGCAGTCCAGCTTCCCGAGCAGGGCACAACGTTCCGGATATCGACAGCAAAGTCGTTCCTGCCCGGGGACGTCGCCACCTTCAGCACGGCCGGGTTTGAGCCCTCCGAGTGGTCAGTCGAGCAGAAACGAGACGGGCTGGGCGAGATCGGCATCGTTCCGAATCCATACCGCGCCGTCTCGGAGTACGAGATAAGCGGTGGGAGCGATGAGGTCCGTTTCACCAACTTGCCAACTCAAGCGACAATCCGCGTGTTCACACTCAACGGAACACTGATCCGGATCCTCGAAAAAAACTCACCCGGGGTCGAGTGGATGGCGTGGGATCTGAAGAATACAAAGGGGCTGCCGCTCGCCAGCGGAATGTATCTGATACACGTCGATGTCCCGGACGTTGGTTCGACTGCGATCAAGTTTGCAATGGTAGGGAAGAAAAGGTACTAGCAGAGGATAAGAGGATAAGAGGATAAGAGCGTACGACCGGCTGGTCCGGCAACTTCACGCGAACGACAACCTCAAGGCAACACCTTCTCCTCCCATCTTCTTCTCTTCCAACCTTCTGCCAGCCCTTCTCCTCTTTATCTTCCGCTTCCAATCGGTGACCCCGCTGGTACCGACGGCCTCCCCGGCATCTCGGATTCCTGGAACGGCCTGAACAAAAAGCGCTCGATTTCGGATTCCAGGAACGCCCTGTGGGCTACAGTCCTTACTGCTGTCCCCGGGTTCGTCTCGAGCCAATGCTGCAGCGTCGAAAGATGATTGGCCACAATTGCCCGGACGGTTGGCTGCATCCGCTGGTCTGCCACGCGGCGCATCAATGTGTTGATCCAAGTTGTCTGGACAATCCGCTGAACCTCAGCTTCAGGTGAACCTGCACCACTGGCTGGGAGCTTCGTGCGCACAACCGCATCGCTCGTCATCTCGAGCACGTCGTTCAATGACGGGAGTTTCGGATTCGAAAGCGATTGATAATTCAGTCTGGTTAGTCGCTGGCTGTGAGTGAGTGCGTCAAACACCATGTCTGCTGCAACGCCAGCCGGTGCATATGCGTCGAACGTCAACCCAGTTTGGCCAGAGAAGAGTTCGTTTGATCCACCATAACCGGGCGGGCGCGGTGGGATCATCTCCGCAATCGATGCCGGTATAACGAGTACGGATGGTTCAACTGTCTTCAACAATGCGCGCACCGCTTCTCGTTGTCTGTCGCCAGGCACCGGCTCGGGCGGACTGGCTTCGCTGCCACGCAAACTATATTCGTATTTCAGACCAGCGATAATCTTTGCGACGGCCTCGATCTGGAATCGATGACGGAGGTAAAGAGGCACCAACGCTTCTTCGATTGTGGCCATCGGTCTTCCGTCGCGAATCACATCCGCAGTAAACCGGGACAGCGCAACCTGCCGAACGTCCATTTCGTTTTCCAGTGATGCGATTGGGTCCGTGCCGTTATCCCAGAGATGCGCATCCGGATGCGCGCCGCCAAGCCCACGGGCATCCGTATCGGTAATGTACTGGAGTCCCGCTGAGCGACTGTCCTGCAAAATATTCTCAAGCGCAGCCTTCTCATCCGTTCCGGACGCAAATTGGCTGTATCCGAAGGCAATTGTCACCTTGTCCCATTCGCCAATTCCAGTATCGTAAGCATCCGAAAGCGACACGTCCCCATTTGGCGTCACAGTAGCCAATGGAGCAGGGTAATCCATGACGGATGCGCGACCGCCAACAGACGCCGCAAAGTTGTGCGAGATACCGAGCGTGTGGCCAATCTCATGAGCGGAAAGCTGGCGAATTCTGGCAAGCGACATTTGGAGCATCTTATCGTCGTCCGGTACGTTGCCATTCACGTAGGGTGCGAGCAATCCTTCCGCGATCAAATAATCCTGCCGGACGCGAAGTGACCCGAGGCTAACGTGACCCTTGATGATTTCGCCCGTTCGCGGATCAGCAACCGAGTTGCCATAGCTCCATCCTCGCGTTGAACGGTGCACCCACTGAATCACGTTGTAGCGGACGTCGAGCATATCCGCACCATCCGGTAGCATTTCCACGCGGTAAGCATTTTGAAAACCGGCGGCAGCAAATGCATCCGCCCACCACTGGCCACCTTCCAGGAGCGCCGAGCGAACGGGTTCCGGGGTACCGGGGTCGAGGTAATAAACGATTGGCTCTACAACCGGACTGGACGCTTTGGAGGGATCCGTCTTTTCGAGTCTGTGTCGGTTGATGTAGCGGACTTCTTTCTCTTCTCCGATTGGGATCGCGAAATCAACAAACGACGTTGATCCAAAACCACCGCGCGAGTCAAACTTGCGGGGAGTGTACTTGTTGTCTGGAAGCCGAATAAGCGATTGTCTGATTCGTAGTGTTACGGCTTCAGCATCCGCAGCAACGGAGCGAACATAGCCGCCCGGTTCACTTCCCTTGTATGTAACTCGCGCCTCCAGCTCAGTGTTGTCCGGGAACGCTTTGATGCCGGATGCCCACGGCATACTTCGATCTTTGTCGAGTGAAAACGAACCCTGTCCTGAACGCTTCAGCCGATCTGCCACATCCATCGCGTCTCGTACAACAAAATCGGTTGCGTCAACGAGAAGCTGGTCGCCCGTCTTCGCCGAAATGTCGAAGCCCCACATGATACTTGATGCAAACGCGTCCTCGACCGAACGGCGCTCCATGGCGCTTTGAGAAACAGCGCGATACCGAAGGTTGGGCTGAACGATGTAGACGCGACGACCAACTCGTTCGAAGCGAACAAGTTTTTCCCCGCCCAGCAGGCCGCGATCGAGGCCGATGTCGTTGGATCCGAGACCTGCAGGAAGAGACGTCAGGTACAGGAAGTCTTTGTCGATATTGTTGATCTCGAGGTAGACACGGGCGTTCTCATCGTCCCAGTAGATAGGGACAAAGCCGTCCTTCTTCGTCATGCCGGCTGTTTTTTCGGCAATGTCCGGTAACGGTTTAGGGGCATCCTGGGCGATGGCCGGTTGGGCGACCAGTTGGAGAATTGCCAGCGCGGCAATGGCGACAAAACGGGCGACAAAACCGGAGGCGGAGCGTCTGGAAGGAGTGAAGGGATTCATCGTTCGGACAACTGAATGCGAAAGGGACATCGTGGTTAAAGAATGTAGCCAAAACGGAAGAAAGTCTTCGTTGGGGCGTCCCGGCTCGTCGCTTAATTCGGTAACCATCGCCAGACGGCACCGCAATTACTTGAGCACTTTGTGGGATATATTCAGTGGAATCTTGTGTTTGCGGGCGCGGTGTCTTCTAACCCAAACCGTCGTGGATAGCTATTCGTCAGCCGATCTTTGCGGGATGGGTGTCTTAGCCGATACTTGCTCTGTGAACTCCCTGGCCGCATTATAAAACTGGCAGCTAGTCAATCGAACGTCATACCACAAATAGACTGAGGCTCCGCGATATTCCCACGATGGTCGGAATCACGTATCAAACCAGTAGGGTTGCTTTCCTCCAGAACAGAGTCCCAATTCCTCGGCTTATCGAGGCGTTCGAGACCAAGCCGGCGCGATCACAAGACGGGCAGGGGCAATTAGACCGTGTCCGATGGTTGACGGACGCCGTACTGCATCGGCTTTTCGGAGGTGCATATTGCATGAAGCGGACACTCATTCTTTATCGCTACGCACGGCGATTTGGCCTTGATCCCAAGGTGATCTTTGGAGTAGCAAAGGACGGGGCCGGACTAAAAGGCCATGCATGGCTGGAAATTGAGGGGAAACCCTATAAGGAAAATGTTGGTGCAGTGGACGGATTTAAAGTGATATATTCGCATCCGATCCATAAATAGGAGGGCTGTCCGTGGTTGCGTGACGGTGGGTCTTTTTAGAACGTCCTGCGGTCTCGATTGTGATTTGAGTCTGTCGGAATCTTTCGAAATACGAATACCGCAGGATTTTCCCGGCAACTGCCAAGCAG
>CBDTVC010000143.1:0-6931 GCA_965363925.1 uncultured bacterium
CAGGTCTCCGGCAAGCCGTTCAGTGGCCACTGTCAGTACTTCGGGATCCGGATGTGATAGCTCAGCACTAACGGCGTCCCCCGCACCAAAAAGAGCAGAAGCAAACGTAAGGGAGCGAACTCCAGCCACTGGACCCATCTCCTCGCGCCAGATCCGCTCAAATTCTTTGGAAGAAACGTCTCGATCTTCGGCGGGCAATAGTTTGAACTGAATTGCAGCAAGGTTGGAGCTGGTTTGCGTGCTTCCGCCTCGCGGTCCACCACCCGTGACTTGCTGGCCGATCGTACTGTATACGGCGACGATGACAGGCGGCGCGTCGTCGGGACGATCGTCGTCGATCCGATCGCCAGCCCGTCGCCCAGCATCTTCCAGACGTTTGGCGATGGTTTCAGTACGGACTACCGTTGCACCGGTTGGCAATTCAAGGCTTGCAGTGACAATATCTCCCTCAACGGACGGGAAAAATTGAATGCGCAATAGCCCCGCAGGTACAAGCGAAACAGACAAGATGATTAGGCCGAGCGCTGCAGCCAGCACAATACCCGGGAAGCCCGTTGACAACTCCAAGCCTCGATTTAGAGGGCCAGCGATAAAGCGTTGTAAAGCGGCATCTACACTTGTCTGCAGTCGTTCGAAAAATTTACCGAATCGCGAGCGGGCTGGCTTATGCGGTGGAGGCAGGTGACTCAAGTGGTGAGGCAGTATGAATAAGCTCTCAATCAAAGAGAAGATGAGCACTGAGATAACCACAAACGGAATCCCCTTGAGAATCTTACCAAGTGTCCCGGGAATAAAGAGAAGCGGAGAGAACGCAGCGATTGTGGTCAGGACTGCAAATACAACTGGTTGTGCAATCCGCTTGGCACCGCGCGTTGCGGCTTCGAGTGGTGACGCACCCTGCTCTCGTTCCGCATATATGTTTTCACCGACAACAATCGCATCATCAACCACAATTCCGATTGCCAGAATAAATCCGAACAGCGTCAGCATGTTAACGCTGACACCAAATACATACATCACGGCAAGGGTTGCGATGAAGGAAATGCCGATGCCCACGGCCGTCCAAAAAGCAAGTCGGATGTTCAGGAATAGCGTCAATGCAATCATGACGAGGAATAGACCAATGAACCCATTCTTCAACAACAATCCGAGGCGATCTTTAAAAATTATTGCATCGTCGTCCCAAACGGCATATTCCACGCCGGCTGGCAATGCAGGGCCGAGCCGTTCGTCAAGGAAAGTGTACACAGCCTCAGTGATGTCCAATACACGCTCATCGCTCGTGCGAAAGACTTCGACAAATGCGGCGGGTTTTCCGTTGTACCGTGAGATCAGGTCGTTGTCTTCGAAGCCGTCTCGTACGGTGGCTACGTCACCTAATCGGATGGTCGTTCCGTCGGTCCGACTAATGACGACCAGGTCTTCGAAATCTCGTTGTGTGTAAGCCTGCCCGATTGTTCGGATGCGTACTTCGCTCTGGCTCGTTTCGATTTTGCCAGCAGGCATGTCCAGGCTGCTGCGCCTGACAACGTCAGCGATCTGTGGAAGTGAAAGACCGTAGCTCTGAAGGGCGTCCCGGGACACTTCGATTGAAACTTCATACGCCCGGATGCCACTGGTTTCGACATACGAAACAACCGGCAAAGCAGCGATCTCGTCTTCGAATCGGTAAGCAAGCTCCTTTAGCGCTCGCTCGCTCACATCACCATACAATGCAATCTTAATGACGCTCTGGCGATTGGTCAATTCGCGGATGTTTGGCTCTTCGGCTTCATCCGGGAACGTCTGAATTTGATCAACTTCAGCCTTGATTTCGTCCAGCACCCTCGCGATATCCGACCCTAGTTTCAACTCTGCGCTTACTGTACCGACGCCTTCTGACGCCGAAGCTGTGATTTCCCGAATCCCTTCGACGGCTTTGATTGCCTCTTCGATCTTCTGCACCACCGATTCTTCCACTTCTTCAGGTGTGGCGCCGGGGTAAACAACACTGATCGAGATCGTATCCAGATTTATTTCGGGAAACACTTCCTGAACAAGTCTGCCAAGCGACAGCAGTCCGGCAGCCAGCAGAAATACCATCAGCAGGTTGGAGGCCACACCGTTGTTCGCCATGTAGGCGATTGGCCCGCCGATTGTTGGTTTGTTATCCATTGTTGACGTTGGGTTTACCCGTTGGCAGTGGTTGAGGCGGCTGATGCCGAGTCCCGGGTGTCGTCCGGCGAGGCACTTGAGGATGTGCCAGATGCGGCTCCGGGTGCAGTTCCCTGGCCGACGTCGGATCGCACTTGCATACCCTGAGTTGCAACAGAAAGATCACTTACGACGATGCGATCGCCTTCCATGACGCCGTCAGCAACGATGTATGCGTTCTGATCAGCTTGTTGCAGCACATCAACAGGAGTGATCTCGATTTTGTTGTCACGAACGATCCAGATACTATTGTCGTCCTTCAGGGCACTGCGAGGGACAACGAGGTAGCTTTCCAGTGCGCCGCCTTCAATCTCAACCTGCACAAATTCGCCAACGAGTAGTGGCGGTGATTGAGATGAGATGATTTCGCCGCCCTCCGTTCCCCCGTCACTAGAATTCGAAGCGAGCTGCCCTGACGTGATCGGGGACGGAACGCGTACGACGACGTTAATTGTTCTTGTTTCTGGATTCAGCACAGCTTCCGCGCGGTCAATGTATCCAGGCCATTGATAACGCAGACTGCCGTAGTTCGCGTAAACCACAGCAGCGTTCTTTTGACCCCCCTGACTCGACCAAAGATTCGGAATCAAGGCTGCTTCCTCTCGCGTCATCGGAACGCTAATCTCAAATACGTCCGATGCAACCAGTTGCCCGAAGCTCTGACCAGGAGAAAGAAAGGACCCTACCGCGACATTCTTGTTTCGCACAAATCCGGAGAAGGGCGCCCGTACGATCGTCCGGCTGCTTAAAAGCTGGGCGTTTGATAGAGAGGCCTGGGAACGCTGAAGCGCTGCCTCCGCAGCACGTAACTGAGGTTCTCGAAAAACCAATCCACTCGGCTGACTCACGGATGACTCGTCGTTATCTACGTCTCCACCGGTCGCCCTCGTTGCTCGTTGTCTTATCGAGTCGTTTGCAATTAATCCGGCGGCATAATCATTTGCATCAATGCTTGCGTAGGTGTCTGATACCCGTCGACTCTCTCGGACCGTAAACCGATCGTATTCGGCGCGGGCAAGTTGGGCTTCTTCACGCGCCTGTAGAAGAGAAACGTCCTGCTGCGCGACATCCGCCTTCGCTTGTTGTACGGCGTTGTCGAAATCTGCGCCATCAATACGTACCAGGGTTTCGCCCTTCCTGACATATCCACCGCTGACGAGGGCCGGATTCACGTACAAGACCTTGCCCGAGACCTGAGCCGCCAGTGTAACCTCTGCGCGAGGCTTGACGGTACCGGAACCCGAAACAATCAAGGCCCCGGTTCGGACGTGGACTGGAGCGGTTTGCACGAGCGGGGCCTGGTTTTCGATCGGCCGCTGAGGTGGCTTCGATCGGTTTTTCACAAGCAGAACCGCCAAAAGAATACTGGCAATCAGAATGATAGCGCCGATGAGAAGTTGTTTAGTCATGGTTGTTTCGGGAGTCGAATTGTCATCAATCGAGCAGTTTCGACGGTCGTTCTTGAAGGAATACTCAGTTGTTGGCGCTAGTTGGTACGGCGGCGCGGACGAGGTCAAACTGCGGTGCGAGACCATCATTGGTCCAGCCTCCGCCGAGCGATCGGTGAACTGCGAGACGCGCCAGAGCAAGCTGCCGGCCAGCGCCGGATAAGGCAGTTTCTACTTGATGAAGCGACCGCAACGCATCCAGATAATCCGAATAGCCAGCGACGCCAGATCGATAGCGATCAGCTTGAAGGTTTGCGGATGCTTGTGCTTCCTCAAGCTGTGCCAGAAACAGTGAATATCGCTGGCGTTGCTCGTCATATCCATCAAGAGCGGAGAATGCTTCTTGGTAGGCGGTTAGCACCGTCTTGGCGTAGGCCGCTGCAAGCTGTTTGTATTGTGCTTCTGCAACATCGACCGAGGCACGAAGGCGACCGCCTTGAAACAGGGGAGCGGTGAGTCCGGCCGCTAGATTGAGTGTCCACTGATCAATGGTGTTGATCAGATCGCCAAGATTGGCGGCCTGCGTGCCGACTGATCCGGTCAACGAAATTGATGGAAACAACTCAGCTTTTCTAGCGCCAATCCTGTAGCGTGCCGACTCAAAACGTAACGCGGCTGATCGCACGTCGGGTCGTTGGACAAGCAGGTCTGCGGGCAACCCCGATGGAATTGATTCGAAGCTTAGTGTCGGCGTCAGGTCGTGATCCAGGATCCAATTGAGTTGGCCAGGATACCTACCGAGCAGCACGGCAAGTCGGCCTTCTGCGTCCGTGAGTTGTGATTCCAGGTCTGGCAGGGTTGCTTGCGTATTGCGATAATCCTGACGAAGCTGATACAATTCGAATGATGTGATTAGCCCCCGTCCGTATCGATCTTCCGCGACGCCAACTCTTTCGGTCAGGACGTCTAAAGTTTCCACTGAAAGCGCGATGCGAGATCGGATGTCTACGATTTCGAAATAGGTTGAAATTGTTTCTGCGATCACGCCGAGTCGCACGGTTTCGAAGTCGGATTCGGATGCCCGCGCATCGTTCACCGCGGCGCGCGTGTCGTTGCGAATCCTGCCCCAGAAGTCTAGCTCGTAGGCGAATCCGAGAGAAGTCGAATAGGTGGTTGTGTTGAATCGCGATACACCGGATCCGCCCGAGCTATCAGCGGCTCCCCCGCCGAAGAGCGAGAATGCTCCTGTGTTTGCGGGCGAGTCAGTCCTGGACCCATTTGCTGTTGCGGTGACGGATGGAAATTTTGCGCCCCGGGTCGCCCTGAGTTGCGCACGCACTTCGTCAATTCGTGCAACTGCTGATACGAGGTCCAGGTTGGCAGTTAGGGCACTGTCAATGAGTTGGTTGAGCTGTTCGTCTGCAAAGACGCTCCACCAATCGAGCGGCTGATACATTGACTCGACGAGCTCGGTGCCGAAATCAGGTGGCATTTCCTCGACTGCCTCTGGGAGTTTCGCCGATGGCGCAAGAGAGATACAACCAGACAAAATGCTTGATCCTAGAAGGAAGATTGCCAGGAACGAGGCGGTCCCGGTCAAGCGAATTTTCACTGTCGCAGTTTGATCGTCAGCTAGTGGTTTCATCGCGTATTCAACGGTAGATCAGGGTGTGCAGGTAATGCGGTCATCAAGCGTCGTTGTTGAGGTGGCAGTCAAGTACACTTGCAACCAGGTCCGACCAGTCTGCTTCGGGCAGCATTCCGTGCGAGATCCAGTTTTGAAACGCCCGTGCCTGGGCAGCCGAGACGAGCAGTTCGGCGACAGCGCCAGGGTCGGTCAGTGTCAATGCGTGCGTCGTGCCAGCCCGCGTCAGCCATTCAGTCAACACTCTTCGGATAACAAGCGGAGGTGCTTTGTCCGGATCTGGACCGATCAGCTCCACCATGTCGAGATCACTAAGTCTCATCGCAATCAGGGATGGGACTCTGTCTTTGATGGTGGCACTAATCTGTTCCATAATCTCGAGAAGCTGAGGCGCCAGGGCGCCAGGGTTCGGCCCCGAACGAATATCCGCCAACCACGGCATTGGTGATCCGGACGACAGACAACTCCTGAGCAGCTTCTCTTTTGACCCAACCCGCTTCAGGATCGCAGCGTCAGATATGCCGAGCTCAGCCGCAATTGTGTTGATCGACAATGAGGGTCCGTGCTCCAGGAAACAGCGTCGTGCCGTTGTTTGGAGTGTTTCGTCAGAAACCGTCTTTGGACGTCCCATCGTCGTTTTGGTGCTATTTACGCCGTTAATAAGTTAGTTAGTGTCAACTTACTAAATAATTCAGGGTGCGTCAAGTAGTGGCCGCGATTTTTTCGGGAGACGGCAATGTCGCTCGGTAACGACGTGCGAATTCATGTAGATTCTTGAAAGCAACCTGCGCCCATCATCCACGCCCACATGAAACGCACCGCCTGCCTGACACTCCTTCTCGTCTTTGCAATCACTGCAAGGGCCCAGGAGGCACCTCGTCCGCTGACCATAGCCGACTACTTTTCACTAAAATCTATCGGTGATCCGCAAATCAGTCCCGATGCCAAATGGATCGCCTACACGGTTTCCACGAAGGATCTCGAAAAGGACAAATCCGAAAACCGCATATGGATGGTGCCGGCCAGAGGCGGAGAGGCGATTCCGATGACTGCAAAAGGATACTCCGCCTCGTCGCCGCGGTGGAGTCCGGATGGCAAATACCTGTCGTTCCTCGCCAAACGTTCTGAGTCTGGCGATGACAAGACCGACAATGAAGACAAAACACAGGTCTGGTCGCTTAACCGGCAAGGCGGTGAAGCACAACAGGTCACGTCAGTAGTGCAAGGAGTATCCGGTTTCGAATGGGCACCAAACAGCGAACGGTTGCTTCTCCTGGTTCGTGATCCCAAACCGCATGAGCTGACGGAAGACAAAAAAGACGACAAAAAGGCAAAGCCCCACGTCGTGGATCGACTCCAGTTCAAGCGCGATTATTCTGGCTACCTGGATCGTTTTCGCACGCACCTGTACGTGTTCACGCCCA
This sequence comes from uncultured bacterium, assembly GCA_965363925.1. Classification (GTDB taxonomy): domain Bacteria; phylum Bacteroidota; class Rhodothermia; order Rhodothermales; family JABDKH01; genus JAGQWL01. The sequence goes on from CBDTVC010000143.1 coordinate 6,651, forward strand.
ATTCAGATTCCTCAGAGCCGAAGCAACCCGTTCAAATTACATCCGGCGACTTTGATGATAGGCAACCTGCCTGGAGTCCAGATGGACGGTACATCGCGTTTGTAAGTAATCGTACAGACGAGCCAGACGCCAACCCAAATTCGGACATCTGGATCGTCGCGGCGGAGAACGGCGATAAGGGTGCGACCATGGTGCAACTCACCGACAGTCCTCGCGAAGATGTCGACCCCACGTGGAGTCCGGACGGTAAGATGATTGCTTATACAACCATCTCTGCTCCA
>CBDTVC010000144.1:0-6867 GCA_965363925.1 uncultured bacterium
TTCCGGAGCTATGGGATTCAACCAAGCTGAGCTTTTCGAAGTTGAATCGTTTGAAGAGCGAGAAACACCGGAGGTGTCGTTCTAGCGTCGCTAATCCAAAACTAAATAACGACGGTATCTGGCAGATGGACGCTTCGGATACTCACGCAGATACCAACTCTTCTGAATGAATTTTTTCGAACATCAGGATGAGGCCCGGAAACGCACGGCTCTCCTGGTCTTCCTGTTTATCGTTGCGCTGATCTGCATCGTTGCCGCCACCTATGCTGCTTTATCCTGGGGCCTGGCTGTTGGCCACATTGACTCATCGTTCTGGAATCTCGAACGATTCGGAGCGGTTGCCGCCGGTGTAACGCTGCTTGTTGCCGCTGCCAGTGCCATCAAGACCTCATCGCTTAGCGGAAGCGGAGCAAAGGTTGCCGAAATGATGGGCGGTCGCCCGATTAACAATCTTACGGGCGACCCACATGAGCAGTTGTTAATGAACGTCGTCGAAGAAATGGCGATCGCATCGGGTGTTCCGGTACCACTAGTCTACTTACTTGAAAACGAACCTGGTATCAACGCCTTCGCAGCCGGGCACGGTGCAGAGGACGCGGTAGTCGCCGTCACAGCCGGTGCGTTGCGTGCGTTTACGAGAGACGAGCTACAAGGAGTCATCGCTCATGAATTCAGTCATATTCTCAATCGTGATGTTCGACTAAACACACGACTTTCCGGAATTGTTTTCGGGATTCTTGTCATTGCCTTGACGGGCCGAATCATCGTTAGCACGATGGGCCGGGGGCGAATCCGAACGTCAAACGACAAGGGCGGCGGAGCAATCATGGTGATTGTTGTTTTAGGACTCGTCCTGATGGCTGTCGGGTACATCGGGTTGTTCTTTGGCAAACTGATCAAACAAGCTGTCTCGCGTCAACGCGAGTTTCTTGCCGATGCATCAGCCGTTCAGTTCACAAGAAACCCCGACGGATTGGCGTCTGCGCTCAAACGAATCGCGGGCTGGAATGAGGGCTCGCAACTCCAGGCAGCAAACGCAGAAGAAATCAGCCATTTCTTTTTCGCTGACGGCATGAAGAAGGGTTTCTTTTCTACCATGTTGTCAACTCATCCCCCACTTGAAGATCGGATAAGCAGACTTGACCCTTCGTTTGATCCCGCAGGCCGCAGTACAGCTACTCCCCGACACGCTTCAAATGACTCTGCACAAATTGCAGCACTAACCGATTCGGCTGCTGTTGATACGACACCAAAGGCTGTTGTGGATTCTGTCGGGACCACCGAGCCGGAGCGATTCTTCTACGACGAAGCAATCGTTGCAGAGATTCCGATTGGCCTCAGACAAACAATCTCGTCGTCACTCGGTGCCGTTGCACTTACGTACTCGCTTCTGCTCGATCCCGATAGTTCGAACAGAAGCTTCCAATTGGATTTGCTGCGCGAACGAGTTGATCCAATCATCCTCGAAGAAATCGAACAGATTCTTCCAGATGTTCTAGCATTGGATCATTTTGCCCGACTGCCAGCACTTGATCTTGCCATGCCAGCCTTACGATCTATTGCCGAGGATCAGTACGATTCGCTAATCGACACGCTTGACACACTCGCTGCCAGTGATAAACACCTTTCACTTTTTGAGTTTTGCGTTCGCTCAATTGTCGTGACCCGGCTGGCAGCAAATTTTGGGCGTAAGGTCGCGGTTTCGCATCGAGTGGGTCGTGAAACATTAGAAGTGGACTCCCAGGTGCTTTTGTCTGCTCTTGCTCGAGTCGGTAATCCAAACAAAGATGATGCCCTGTCAGCATTCCGGGCCGGGTCTTCCAGGCTTAATGTTTCAGGCCCGTTAGAGTTCTTGAGCCCCAACGCCTCGCGAATCGAGTCCGCCATCTCGCGTCTGGCACAGGTTCCATATTCCGCCCGAGAACTCGTTGTAGATGCCTGTGCTCATTGCGTCCTGTCAGATGAGGAAGTCACAATCGATGAGGCTGAGTTGCTCCGCGTCGTTATCGTATCTCTGGGTTGCCCTCTTCCGCCGTTCTTGCCAAGACTCGCCAATTGACGAATCAGCTGGAATGCTGAATAGTCCTGCTGCGATTCCGAAAGTCAAGTGCCCCATAGACAGCGACAGGCCTGATGGGCCAGCTACCAAAATCATCAACAGTGTTCTTGGTCGGATCGTAATTCTTGTTTGATAATCGAACGACGTTTTTGCTATTTTTCAAGTGTTACGCCAACCTCAATTGACCAAGTTTTTCCAAGCATGAATAGCAATAATCCCAAAGTTGGAATCCTGATGGGCAGCGAATCTGATCTCCCAACCATGAAAGGTGCCGCCGACATCTTGATGGAGTTTGGTGTACCGTATGAAATGCGTGTGATGTCTGCGCATCGAACACCGGACATTACAATGGAGTTTGCCAAAAACGCTCGCAACCGGGGAATCCGTGTAATGATTGCGGGCGCAGGAGCGGCCGCTCATCTTGGTGGTGTCGTGGCGGCATTTACGAACTTGCCAGTCCTTGGAGTGCCTATACCCGGTAAGGACTTGAAAGGTATTGACTCGCTTTTGTCAATCGTCCAAATGCCGAGTGGAATACCTGTTGGCTCTCTGGCTATCGGCGGCGCAAAGAATGCTGCCCTGCTGGCCATACAAATCCTGGCGACGTCTGACGACGAGCTATACGAAGCCCTGGAAAAGTATCGCGCCGCGATGATCGACAAGGTCGGCGCAATGGATACTCGCGTGTCCGCCTACAATGGCTAATAGTTGTTTCGAGTGCGGTAGGTCGGTCGACCCGGCCACTACTCGAGAAACAAGTCCTTGGTGCGCTCGACGGATTTCCGCGTGACCGTATCAGTCACCTTTACCCGTAGCGTATACAGCCCCGGCTCTTCGTTCGCAACGTCGAGGATCAGATATTGGCCTTCGTCAGCACTGGCGCCGGCACCTGGCACGCGAACGGAGACGCCCTTCTCGCGTCCACCAAACACGTTCCTCACGATCTTCGACACACCTTTCGACACGTCCTTCTTCGATAGGACCGCCTCCATCTCATAACTCGACTTTCCATCCACAGACAAACTCAGATTGTAGAACTCGAAGTAGAGGTAGATTGGCTGAGTCGTAGCAAAAACACTCCACGGAGCGGGTGAGATTGAATAGCCATTTCGGACTATGTCTGCCCCGCTGAGACGTTTACCACCAATAGCGTCTTCCACGCCGTAAGCAAGCATGACGTCACTCATTTGGAGATTGTCGGTATCGAAACGAGGAACGTCAACTGAACGTCGCTGCACCGCGACCGTTGAGCCCGAACCGATCTCAAGTTCGACCGATAATTCGTGCGTTCCAGCCGGTGCACTCAGTTGGTGAGTATTGATCCAAAGTGAGGCGTCTGCAAAATTGCGTATGTGTTCCGCGTTGAGTCCGTAAATGGTCCGACGTTCTTCAGACAACATCGACCGATCGGAGGCAACGAGAAAGGTACCTTCACGCGCCGTCACTTCGATGACGTCCGCAACACCTTCCATTTTGTTGAGCGGAATACCGTAGTGAACATAGAGCTCTGCGCGGGTTTCGTCTGCACCCTTAAATGCATTAACCAAATACGGCAATTCGATCTGCCGACCCGGCGCTTCGTAAACGAACCGATCCGGGGTCTCGCGGAAGGTTTCCTTTGCACTTATCTCGTAGTCATTTCTCCACGGCAAGGCATTTTGCGAGATGGCCTCAGCGCTCGGGCTGTACAAGCGGAATTCACCCGTTCGGAACGGATCCTCAAACACGAACCGAAACTCGCCGTAGTCCCAAATGTTGTAGGTGTTCAGTACTTCGAGGCCCTTGTTGTTATTTGCGGATTGATCGCGAGCTGCAAGCGGATCAGTCTCCGTAGAGGCCATTCTGATACCGGTGTCATCGATGTTGCGATCAGGTACAATGACAACATCCGACTTCGGGACACCGTACCGAATTAAGATCTGGCCACGCTCTGTTTCCCAGCCCCGGATATCGAGCGCCGGAGCGCCGTACAGCAAATCCGCATAAGCCACACGGTTGTAGTGCTCGATCTTTCGTTCATTGTAGGGCGTCAAATAACGCGGGTCTTTGCTCGTCCAATAGTCGCGTTGAAAAACGGCAGGGTTTTCATCATACCGGCCGCGCTCGTCGTCAACGAGAAGAAACCGAATGTCGTTATAGGCGGATCGGGTTTTGTCGTCGAAGGCCTCCATCGCCCGTTCGTACGTCTTGGCCGCGGCTTCGGGATTGCCGGTGCGATAGTTTGCCATGCCGAGATAAACCCAGAGACCCGGGTCATCCGGAAAATAGACGTACATCTGTTCAAGCATGCGGAGCGCGGCAGGGTAATCGCCACGCAACGCATAAACTTTCATCAACTGATCGTAAACGGACCGATGTCGCGGGTTGGTCTCTAAGGCAATCGTAAGATGGTTGACGGCACGATCATATACTTTGCTTGCGCGTCGACTTAAGTCCCGGAACGGTACTCCCTGTCGCTCCAAGGCATCAAGATCAAATTCATCAGCCAGGAATACCTGCTGCGGATCATCAAAATCGAAGACATCCGGAAGCGATTCGGTAAACGTCGGAACGTCTCGCGGATTTGCGTTATCTGGAGGAGGACCAAACGCTTCTGGACCCGCTCCGTCTGGCTCGGCCCCCGATACAACGTACCGTCGAGCCAATTCAAAACTTGGAATTTGGATCGCGTTACGATACCGCCAAAAATCTCGGATGTACGAGATGCCAAGCTCTTCATTCGCAAATGCATTGTTGGGATCAAGCTTCAGAATCTTGTTTGCCAAGGCCCGTCGCCTCGATTCTCGCAGTTTATCAACGACAAAACTCCAGGAATCTTCTCGAAGCTGGAGCAGATTGGCAGCCATGAATTGGAGATTGTCCGGCTCTAGGTCCATTGCCCGCGAGAGCGATCGTTGTGCCTCACGCCGATTCTTGAGCGGCGTCTCAAAGTAGATCCGCGCGAGCAAGAAATGAGCTTCTGCGTTCTGATCGTCGGCCTCAATCGCCTTGACAAAGTGCTGTTCTGCCTCTTGAAAGCGATCTTCTCGAAACGCCAGGATACCTTGGTCAATTTCAGAAGCCGGGTCTACAGACTGGGCCGCGGCCACCTGAAGGCTTGCGCCAAACATGACGAGCGCGAGTACTACGACAAGCACAGTACCGGGCTTCAGCCACGTTTTAGTGCCTGGCCTCAACGCATCTATTTTGATCGAACGCATTTGGGGTGTGTTTTCGTTTTGTTCAGCCGAAAGCGATTCAACAAAGACAAGCAGCCATTTGTTGCTTAAAGTCGAGTCCACTTAGCCGTCGCTTTGCCATTACAGTCAGACTACCTAACGAAACCGGGCCAAGAAAGGCCAAATGACAAGCCCAAGTGTGATTTCCCGCCAATAATACCTGCTCACTTCTCAGCGGATCCCAGACGCATGGTGCATTCCGGAGTGACCGAAGTGGCAAACAACGAACTCCGGCTGTAAAAATACAGGCATCGGTTTCAATTCTTTGCCAAGTGCAGATGATCGTAAAGCGGCTACACTGCACCGATTTGATAAGCTAGTCGCCGTCGCCGCGGGAAGATTCCTTGTCCCCTCTTCTCATTCGACGCTTTGTATCCCGCTCGGCAATAGATGCTCGCTTGTCATGAAGCTGCTTGCCTCGCGCCAGGCCTATCTCAAGTTTTGCCCGACCGTTCTTGAAGTAGATGGACAAGGGCACCAGCGTGAAGCCTTTCTGCTGAACGGCTTTCTGAAGCTTCCCGATTTCGGATCGGTTCAGCAACAACTTACGAGGCCGAACCGGATCGTGATTTGAGTAGGTACCAAACTTGTAGGGCGCGATGTGTGCCTGAAGAAGAAACACTTCTCCGTTTTCGACACGGCAAAACGCTTCTTGTAGATTCGCTTTGCCCTCCCGCAGCGATTTCACTTCCGTTCCCTGAAGCACCAGCCCGGCCTCGAATTGGTCGGAGATGGCGTATTCATGCCGGGCTTTGCGATTGCGGGCAACGACTTTTACTCCGTCTGCCATTTATTTACACGAGTGGTTGGTCTTCTGCACTTTCCTCGTCATCGGGAAGGTGCACGACAGCAAGTTCGTCAATTTCATCATTGCCTTGGTAGAAGAACAAGTACTGCGTCAATTCCGTGATAGAAGCAGTTGCGAGATCGTCAAATCGGAACCGAAGATCGGCTCCAAAGAACTCTGCCGTATTGTCGTCCATGTCGATGAGCCCTTCCTGCCGCACCCTCTCCGCCACTGCGGCGGCATCCGCCATGCCGCGAATCAGATGCGGATTGGCATTACCCTTCAACGTGGCAAACACACCCCAAACCATGGGGTAGTTTGTCAACTCGTACCACTCCTGTCCAAGATCCAGGCCCGACAAGGCTTGCGCCGCCTCACCAACCACGAGCGCTTGCTTCGAAGTTGAGCCCGCGGAAGAATCTTCTTTTTGCTCAGCTGAATCCAGTATCGTCTGAACACGAACACCGTAGTGTTCCTGCAGGATTACCGAAGCGATGAAGGCTTCCTGCGGATGAGATGCCGGGACATCCAAGACTGGGGTAAGATTATTCAGGCCCTCTGGCAACGTGATTCGCGCGAACGGATATCCCCACGACGAAACGGCAAAACTAGGTAAAACATCGAAAACGTCACCGTTTTTCAGTGCGGTCAGAGTTGGGATCAGCGCCACCTCTGACGCACCGGAAGCCAGCGACTTGGCGCAGTCCTCCGGATCCATCCGCGTAACCGTCACGGCTGAACCGAACGAGGCCATGAGAGACTTCTCGATCGGTTGCGAAAAAGGAAGATTCCAGAGAGCAATA
>CBDTVC010000145.1:0-6861 GCA_965363925.1 uncultured bacterium
CTCTTCCGATCTCCGAGACTAAGGACATCGAGCATTCTCTCGGCGACAACGGTGCCAAGAATCGCGGCAAACTTGTGGGAGGACAAGCGGGCAACGAGTGAAGTCCGAACCAACTCACCCAGGCGCGGTGCCGCGTAGTTAACCATATAACCCGCCATGAGCGCCCCAAAGAGCTTTGTCAGACTGATGCGGCGAGTCTTTTCACCCGGTAACGCCTCCAGAAGCACCCGCCATCGCCATGCGCGTATCCAGTGACTGGTAAATACGACGGCCGTTAACGGTAGGAGCCAACCAAAGGAAGCTGACCGGATTCTCAACCACAGGTCCCCAAGGTCCACGCCACGCAGCGCGAGATACATCAGAACAATCGCTAACGCAAAGCCACCAACCTGCGTCAGAGTGGACCCCAATCGCGACTGAGCCTTTCCCGAATTTTCTACCACAAAGCTTGGGTATTGTTAGCAACGAAAGGCTGAAGTTAGACACCGAAGAAGCAGGCGACAAACGAGATGCCCCTTGAAAGGGCAGACTTGATCACGGGTCCAAGCAAGATCAAGACCGCAGGTCGATCACTTCGGTGCCTGCGGGGGGCGTGAAGACAAACAGACCTGCGTCCAGGGCAGGGTTCACCTCGATGTCTGTAAGTTCGAAGATCATCAGGGTGTCGTTTGCATCCAGGATTTCGAGACGCGTGACGACCGTGTCTTTGTCGCGTACAAAAAGGGTGACGGACCGATAGAGGTCAGCCTCATCCTTCGCTGAAAGGGATAAGACGTTTGTCTTTTGCCCACCAATCGTTTCGCTTCGAACGCCATCGACATTGTACCGGTCTTCATATTCAAAGATCAGCTGTCGGACCGGAAACATGTCTTCCTCAACGTAATCGTTCACAAGAAGCTCGTTGGATTCCGAGTTGAAAAGCCACGTAACAACGCCGTCAGTTACAAACGTTTGATTCGTAGTCTCAACACGAAATTGCTTGCCGTTCAATACAAACAATCCAGTTGTCGACTCGGACGAGTCCAGATAGTCGGACTTCATCGTCTGCGTAAATGTCGCTCGCATGGACTCAACGCCGTCGTATTTTTCCTGGAGTCGATTGGCGATCAGATCTGCGTCCTGAGCTATGGCGCTTTGTCCAATAAACAGGACGCTCATTATAGCACAGCAGAATAGGAGTGAACGTTTCATTGTCTTGTTTTGGACCTGTAGTGTTGTATTTGCGTCGATTCCAGACATACTGCAAACGATATGCCCTGCTGCGTTTTTGTTGCGTGCGCTGATTGTAACAGCTATCCGTTTTCGACTATCATTTGAGTTCCGCTGTCGACACCTTCGAAAGGTCCATCGACCCTTTGTCACTCCAGCACCAAAAGGCTTGGCACGGAAAGCGGGCCGCGAAAAACGGTTCGTGGATCGCCACTGAATCAACGATGACCGGAGCCATCTTGTTCAGCTCCAGAAGGTCGTCGGCATTCGTAACGCCTCCGTCAATCGTAATACGAAGTCGCCGGGAAGGATTGGCATCTGCGATGGCTTTTAATCGTCGAGTGAGGTTGTCGTCGTTTTTCCAGCTCCGAGATTCGACCAGACTTAAAATGACTCTGGAGCAGGCCGACTTCGCGAGCGTTCTTACAAGGTTAGTTATCTGCTCGTCTTCGCTTCCACAATCTCCCAAACAAAGCGCCTCTGGGAATCGAACGGTTAGACGTTGCGCGCCAAACTCTGATATTAAACTGCATGCCGTCGCGGCTTCAGCAGAGGTTCCGACGGGCGCCACGCAGCGATATACGCCTGATTCCAATGCCCGTGCAACAAACGATGCGTTGATTGGCCCTGCTTCTAATTGGATCGGGATATCGACGTTTGTCGCAACTCTGGCAACCGTGTCCCAGAACGCGTCATCGTCGACTACGGCAGCTATCGAGTCAGGCAAATTCCAATCCGCCTGTTGGGATGCAGCGGGCTCTCTGGAACCGAGACTCGAATTGACCAACAGAATGCTCTTCACGTTCATAACGCGAAGCATGCGAGCCATTTCGGCCGGATCATCGTGCAATATACCGGAGTTTGCGGATTCCGGATAGACGCACAGGCCATCGCGGATATATAGCTTTGGAAAAAGTAGCATCATGTTTGGCAGGTCTGGCGAGATTAACCGCCCATCCGTAACCCTGTTCCAGGAAGGGATTGTGCTTGCTTCTGCGTAGTTTTCAGTACTAACGATTCTGTTTTCCCAACGATAAGAGCGGTTCCTCTACCTTGAATCCTGACGGTAACTTCGAGCGGACACTAGTCACGGCAGCTTTGCCCTATGCAAATGGACCGATCCATATCGGCCATCTAGCTGGCGCATATCTGCCGGCCGACATGTATTGCCGATACAGACGACTGGTAGGGGATGACCTCCTCTTTATTTGTGGTTCGGATGAACTTGGCGTTGCGATAATGGTTCGTGCGCGAAAAGAGGGCGTTGACCCTCAGGATATCGTTGACCGGTATCATCCGCAGATCAAAAAGAGCTTTTCTGATTTCGGGATAACCTTTGACTACTATGGCCGCACCACCAGTCCGACACATCGAGAGACCAGTCAAGAATTCTTCAATACGCTTGCGGACGCTGGACTTTTTAAGCTTAAAGAGGAAGAGCAACTCTTCGATCCCGAGGCAAACTTGTTTCTGGCGGACCGCTTTGTAATTGGGACGTGCCCGAATTGTGGGTTTGAGGAAGCGCACGGTGATCAGTGCGAACGATGCGGAACGTCACTGAGTCCGTCGGAACTTCTTGATCCTCGGAGTACACTTTCAAACGCAACGCCTGAATTGCGCAAAACGACGCACTGGTACCTTCCGTTGGGAGACTTCCAACAGTCGATTGCGGACTGGCACGAGTCGCACGCAGCGTGGAAGCCCAACGTAATGGGTCAGGTGAACAGCTGGCTCGCGGACGGACTTCGAGATCGAGCAATAACCCGTGATGTTCCGTGGGGGGTGCCAGTGCCGCAGCATGCTGCAAAGCTGGCAGGCGTTGATGCAGACGGAAAAGTGATCTACGTCTGGTTTGACGCTCCGATTGGTTACATCTCGGCAACGAAAGAGTGGGCGGCGAATCAGGGAAGTCCTGAGTTGTGGAAGGAATACTGGCAACGTGATACAACGCGGCTCGTGCATTTCATTGGTAAAGACAACATCGTTTTTCACTGCATCATGTTCCCGGCGATGTTGATGGCACACGGTGGGTACGTCCTTCCCGACAACGTGCCAGCAAACGAATTTCTAAACATCGAAGGTCGGAAACTCTCGACAAGCAGGGGCTGGGCGGTCTGGTTACACGAATACCTTGAATCGTTCGAGCCAGATCTCCTTCGCTACGCCTTGGCGGCGACGCTTCCTGAAGCGAAAGACGCGGATTTCAGTTGGAAAGATTTCCAGGCGCGGGTCAACGGAGAACTCGCGGATGTATTGGGGAATTTTGTAAATCGGACGATGACGTTTGCAACTCGCTTCTTCGAGGGAAGCGTTCCGCCGTTGGTCAATCCGTCGGAAATGGACTTGTCGGTACTTGCCCAGCTTCGCGATTTTCCTGAACGAATTGGTCGATCCTATGATGCCTATCGACTACGAGAAGCGGTCTTTGAGACAATGGCGCTCGCCCGAATGGGCAATAAGTATTTTAACGACACGGAACCGTGGAAGACGCGCAAAGAATCACCGGAAGCATGCGGTAATACGGTTCATGTGTCACTTCAACTTTGTGCAGCTCTTGCGGTCTTGGCCGACCCTGTTGTGCCCTTCGCCGCTGCCAAAATTCGCGGGATGCTAGGAATGGGGGAGTTGAAGTCGGAGTCCGCATCCGGCTCGATGGCTGGTTATGGTTGGCTGGACGCTGGTCAGTCACTCCTGAAGCCCGGGGGGACACTGGGCGAGCCTGCAATACTATTCGAGAAAATTGAGGATGAAGTAATCGAAGCACAGATCGCGAAGCTTCACGACTCAGATTCGATAGAGCCGGCGAGCGCGCCCTACGAAGATGCTGGAGACGAGATAGAGTTCGGCGATTTTGCCAAACTCGATCTCCGGATGGGTACGGTGACGCTAGCTGAACGGGTTCCCAAAGCTGACAAGCTGCTGCGATTGGAAGTAGATCTGGGCTTTGAAACACGTCAGATATTGTCGGGCGTCGCAGAACAAATGAATCCAGCTGATTTGGTCGGCCGCCGAGTGGTCGTAGTGGCTAACCTCAAGCCACGAAAGCTCCGCGGGTTTGAAAGTCAGGGGATGATCCTAATGGCTGAGGATCGAGACGGCAGGCTTTCATTGATCGAGGCTGAGGGCGAAGATGGATCAGTTGTTCGGTGACGCGCTACGGATCCATCGTTAAATCGGTTTAATAGCGTTTCGGGTACTAATCTTGTTAATCTGTGGCGTTTTAGGCCGATTACACAAGCGATTGCAACCTCTTGCCACGACTGGCAAGCGTTCCCCGCACAATGAATAAGAAACCATCCGCCTCCGCAAACACCGACGTGGCCCCGACCCGCTCTGACGTGGATCGGAAGCTTGTACAGGGAGCGGAGCCGTCGATCAACCACGACGGCGACTTCACGTACACCAGCCGCCTCAAACGGGAGATACTCAAACGTGCAGGCGAAGGCTTACTGCACGAGGGGGAAAACGTTACGCACCCCGTGTATCATCGTGGGGCACTTTTCGCAAAGCGGATGATCGACATCGTCGGATCTCTTTTTGCGATCGTCGCGCTTTCGCCTCTATGGGTTGGGCTGATCGTCATTATCAAACTGACGTCGAAGGGCCCGGTTTTTTTCGTTCAGGATCGAGTTGGCCAGCAAGGCAAGTGGGTCAGGACGCTCAAGTTCCGTACGATGATTCTGAACGCCGATGCCAAATTGCAGGAACTGCTCGAAGCTGATCTGGAGCTCCGCCTGGAGTACGAACAGTTTCACAAATTGCAGAACGATCCAAGGATAACTCCGATTGGCAACTTCCTTCGTCGTCACAGCCTCGACGAGTTGCCACAGTTTCTAAACGTTCTAGGGGGCAAGATGAGCCTTGTTGGGCCGCGAGGCTATTTGCCATTCGAGGTGATGAAAATGAAAGACACCGAGAGAATGCTTCACGTCGTGCAGGTGAAGCCTGGAGTGACCGGCTTCTGGCAAGTCGGTGGTCGCTCCAATGTTCCATTCGATGAACGACTGGACATGGACGTCTTTTATATCCAGAACTGGTCCCTTGGTATGGACTTCTACCTGTTAGTCAACACTGTCTGGATAGTGGTCTTCGGGCGTGGAGCAGGGGCGTCCTGATTGTAGACGAGTCCTTGAGCGGCGGCTCCCAACAGTCGCCCAAAACGTGGATCGTCTCGCCCTCCGACTGACCCAATAGACGCGCAAACTGCTGATCCTAAATATTGATCGGAATGCCGTAAGCCACGCGGGTGGCTTCCATCATCGCTTCCGAAAGAGTCGGATGCGGATGTATTGCTTCCATGATTTCGTGAGCAGTCGTTTCAAGCGTCCGTGCCGTTACAGCCTCAGCGATCATTTCGGTTGCCTCTGCACCAATAATATGACAGCCCAGCATTTCCCCATACTTGGCGTCGTATATCACCTTGACGAATCCGTCCGTATGACCAATGGCGGATGCTTTCCCCGAAGCAGTGAACGGGAATTTGCCAACTTTCAATTCAAAACCGGCTTCCTTGGCGGCTTCCTCAGTATATCCTGTTGACGCAATCTGTGGTTGGCAGTAGGTGCATCCGGGAATGTTGTTTCGATCCATCGGCGTAACATTGAGGCCGGCAATTGCTTCGATACAAAGGATGCCTTCGTGACTGGCTTTGTGTGCAAGCCAGGGGCCACCAGCAACGTCACCGATTGCGTAAACGCCAGGTACGTTTGTTCGACCAAAGTCGTCAATCACAATTCGTCCGGGTTCGGTCGCAACACCGATACCTTCAAGTCCAAAGTTCTCAATGTTGCCACGTACTCCAACAGCTGACAGAACTTGATCCGTCTCCAGCTCCTTCATGCCGGATGCCGTCTTGACACGCACAACCGCACCTGATCCCCCGATTTCAACGCCCTCAACCTGTGCACTGGTCATCAGCTTGATGCCCCGTTTCTTGAACGAACGGGCCAGCTCTTTCGATACATCAGCGTCTTCCACAGGAACCAGTCGATCCTGGACCTCCACGATCGTTACATCGGTGCCCATGTTGTGGTAGAAGTAGGCAAACTCGACCCCGATGGCGCCTGCGCCAACGATGACCATGCGATTGGGCCTATTCCGCTGCAACATCGCTTCCTTATAGGTGATGACCACGCTGCCGTCAACTGGCAGCGGTGGAATTTCGCGCGCGCGGGCACCTGTTGCGACGATGATGTGATCAGCAGAAATCGTCTCGGACTCACCAACACTATTGCCGTCCATGTCGGTCGAAGGGGTAATCGACAGCTGGTTGATGGACAAGAACGTGGCGCTTCCCATGTGCACGTCGATCTTGTTCTTCTTCATGAGGTACTGGACGCCTTTGTTCATCTTATTCGCGACACCCCGGCTGCGTTCGATCACGCCCGGAAAATCAGGCGTGATATCGCCCGAAACAACGAGTCCGTAGCTGCTGAAATGGCCAGCGCTTTCCATCATTTCAGCACTTTTCAGCAACGCTTTAGTCGGGATGCAGCCAATATTCAGGCAAACTCCACCCAGCTTGTTCTTCTCAACGACAGCAGTCTTAAATCCAAGTTGACTGGACCGAATTGCGGTTTCGTATCCGCCAGGTCCGGTTCCAATGACAATGACGTCGTAGTGGTTAGCCATGCTGCAAAGAGTTCAAGTGTG
>CBDTVC010000146.1:0-6837 GCA_965363925.1 uncultured bacterium
CCAGGTATGTTGACTGGGGGCTCGAGCTCCAAGCGAATCGTCGGGCCGGGCCGTCGCGGCCTATTGCCCGCTGGCACCTTCCGATGACGCCTACCTACTGGCGAGACTTTGCGCGTCATAGCAAGCTGAAGGTGCTGGCGGTTCGAGAGGCTTTGGGAGGCTAGCGTTGCAGACGTTCTGGCTTTCAGTTGGGGAATCGTGTTTGGCTGGTTGCCCTTCGTCTCAAGTGACCGCTCAAAGCGCAGTAGAGTCGCGCGATCAACATCCCCCCAGGCAATCTCGATTCCCAAAACTATCGCGTAACGCTTGCCAAGCTCGGTGATGATGCTAGCCGGTTGGCGGACGCCCCCGCAATGCCTTATTCTAGTGTTATCAATTTCTTTCCCGCGTGGTCTAAGAAATTCGAAAGACTGGAGGCTGGGGTAATCTCGCTTTAAGCGAGTTCTTTACGACAGACTATTAGGTCGGAATATGAACTACCGTAAACAGGGCGTCGTTCTGACGTCGATACTAGGCAGTGTTCTTCTCTTGACGATCGTCACCTATCTGGCTCTTGACCAGGATCGTACAAACGCTGTTTCAACCGGAACAGAGATCGAGAAGCAGGAAGGCACCATTCAAACGGCAAGTCTCTCCCTCATCAACCAGCGACTTCGTTTCGTGGCCAACCACGGCCAGGCTGGACCAGACGCATTGTTTCACGTTGAGGGCGCCGGACATTCAGTGTTCTTTTTCCCGGATAGAGTCACCCTGCATAGAAGAGGCCCGGACCAACGAGATAACGACGTAACCGTACTGTTCGAGGGCGCGAACATCGCTCCGCAAGTTAAGGGCGTCGAGAAGCTGCGCGGTGTAGAACATTTTTATAGAGGCGCTGACCCGGAAAACTGGCAAACGAATGTACCCACTTTCGGCACCGTACGGTACACGGAGCTCTACAGCGGAATCGATATGGCTTACATCGGGGCCGAGGGTGTGCTTGAAAGCGAGTTCTACGTCTCGCCAGGCGCCGACGTCCAGCAGATCCGTCTGAACTACCAGAACGTTCGATCGACGACCATCAGGGGTGATGGTGCCCTGGTACTTGAGACCGAACTGGGCGACTTGGTTGAAAAAGCCCCCTATTCATTTCAGGAAATCGACGGTGTCAACGTTGAGATTGACTCGCGATACGTCTTACTGGAAGACAATTCTGTTGGTTTTGAGCTCGGCGTGTATGATCGCAACTACGAGGTTGTTATTGACCCAGAGTTGATCTTTCTGGTTACTTATGGAGCAGCTTTTTCAATTGGTTTCACCAGTGCCGAAGAAGTGGCCATAGACAGCGACGGAGACGTCATTCTCGCAGGATTTTCAAATTTGAACTTCCCAGCTACCGACACCATTGGTGCCTCGAATGATGCAAGCATTTCGGGGCTGTTGATGAAACTGGATGGCACCTCGGGCGAGGTCCTTTATTCGGCCTTATTTGGCGGTACCGGAATCGACCGCTTCAACGGTATGGCCCTCGACCAGGCAGGGACAATGTATCTGACGGGAGAAACGGAGTCTGACGATTTTCCTGTGTTGAACGCAGAGCAGGCAACGAGATCCGGAGCTGCTGATGCCTTCCTGGTCATCCTGACACCGGATATGGTACTGTCATATAGTAGCTACCTCGGTGGTACCGACTTTGATTCGGGTCGCGGCATA
Source organism: uncultured bacterium (assembly GCA_965363925.1). GTDB lineage: Bacteria > Bacteroidota > Rhodothermia > Rhodothermales > JABDKH01 > JAGQWL01. The sequence continues at coordinate 1,693 of CBDTVC010000146.1, forward strand.
ACCATGGATGGCGCGGGAAATGTATTTGTTGGTGGCATCACGTTAGCGGCAGATTTTCCTGTGACGGCCGGAGCGTTTCAGGAGACGTTTCAGGGCGGCGGCAGTGACTATTTCGTCACCAAATTTAACGCTCTGGGCGCCGTCAGTTTTTCAACCTATCTCGGCGGTACTGATTCGGACTTTGTGTGTGATGTCGTGGTAAATGCTCTTGGTGAAGTTGCGATTACGGGTAACACAATATCAACCGATTTCCCGACTGCAAATGCGTATCAGAATGCGTACGGTGGTGGAGCATCGTTCGAAACTGATATCACCATTTCACGGTTGAACGCGACTGGTTCTGGACTCATATACTCAACCTATCTGGGGGGCTCTCGCAACGACAAATGCCAGGGTATTGCGCTAGGACCAAACGACGACGTGTTCGTATCAGGAAACACTACATCCGATAATTTCCCTGTGATTGGTGGAACGTCTATTCCGGAGGCAGGAATAAAAGACGGCTTTCTCATCAGTCTCGATAACACCGGACAACCGGTCTTCTCGGTCCGTTCTAATATGGCCGGCGATGACGACTTTGTCGAAGTCACGGTGGATGAGAGTAACACCGCATCAGTGGTAAGCCAATACGCCGACAGCCTCACGATTTTTGAAAAGGAGGAAGGTGATTCGCTTTCGTCCGTATTTACGTTTGGTGGCCTGGGGCTCCGTATTCACACGGCTTATGCGGCGGGTGGGTTCTTGGCTGTGGCAGGCGAGGACCTTGGCCCCAACGGCATTGCAGCACAGAAGAACTCTAGTGGCGACCTTTTTAGCGCGATGATGAGTCTGGGCCGCGTGGAAATTTTTTGCCGTTATGACAGTAGGGTTCCCGGAAAACTGACCATCACCATCAAAGAAGGAAATGTTGCTCCGATTAGGATCGGGGCGGCTGACGACCCAGACCTGACAATCAATGTTCGGATCGGGAAGGATGAAAATGGAAAAATGACCGTCAATGGAATAACAAAAAATGGAGACTTCGATGACTTCCGGCAAATATTTGTGGGTGGGTCTGAAGGGGACGACGACATTGATTTAACTGGACTCTCCCACGATGCCTTCCCCACCATCGCGAATCTATCCGTCTCGGTGTGGGGCAATGATGGAAACGACAAACTGAAAGGCATTGACGATCGCGACAATCGCCTTCTTTCAGGTGGGTCAGGCGACGATGAAGTGATTGGGGGAGATAAGAATGACGGTCTTGTCGGCGGCGACCTCCGTGGCCCTGTTGGTAATGACCGCCTGGATGGCAGAGGAGGAAACGACTCTTACGAACACGAGAATGACCCATTGGGGAAATCAAGTTTTCGAGAAGGCGCAGCGCTTCTCGACAGCTCGGACGTTCTGGTAGTTGTGGACTCGGCGGGCATAGACACTCTCAACTTTGTTGGAAGGGTGTCTGGCATCACCTTAAACCTGGACGTTATTGATGCCGAGCAAACGCTTGACGCTCAAGGATCGCTCATTACCCTGTCGGGAAATTTCGAAGTAGTCCGGGGCACCGGATTTGATGACGAAATCACCGTTGCTCCGCTCGCGGGAGTGGATCGGCATGTTGATGGTAGTGCCGGGAATGATGTACTCAACTATGCATCTGAAAGTGCGGCTGAAGACGATGGCTCCACGATAACGACGACGGGCTATGGTGATGTAACCTACGTCAACATAGAAACGGTCATCCTGTCTATTGCCACCGCTATAGACGAGGACGATGGCACGCTGCCAACCTCTTTCAGCCTGAGCCAGAATTACCCCAACCCGTTCAATCCGACCACGTCAATTCAATACAGCTTGCCGGACGCCGGGGTCGTGAGCCTGCGAGTTTATAACACACTCGGCCAACGTATTTCTATGCTGACAGACGCGCATCAGCAGCCGGGCACATACACCGTTGCGTTTGACGCGGGCAAGCTCCCAAGTGGTATCTACTTCTATGAACTGAGGGCTGGCGACTTTGTGTCGACCAAAAAGATGTTGTTGTTGAAATAGCGTTCTGTGTGTCTACGAGTAGATTTGTTTCGAACACCCAGCTATTACGGAGCGACGCGTTAGCTTTCCCGACCCCACTTAATCGTATTGCCAAAGACAGATGCTAATTGCGTTTCGACTTCGTCGATCGAAATCGCAGCTTGTTCAGTTGCATGCAGAGGACCGATTGACAAGGCGACGGCCCAGCATATTCAGATGTTCAGACTGGCGAGACTTTGCGTCATAGCAAGTTGAAGATGCTGGCGGTTCGAAAGGCTTTCGGAGGCTAACGTTGGAGACGTTCCGGCGTTGGGTTAGCGACCATATTGCCGGTTGACTGTTTGTCGGTGTGATGAATAAGCCCCGAAGGGTCTAGCCCTCCGGGGCCGGGGCCATAGCTACATCGAAGACCCACGCTCCATTGGACTATTAATGATCGAATCATATGCCTCCTGGGTGAGGTACTGTGGCGTGTACGTCTCTCCCAGCTGACTCATGTTTCTCACAAATGCTCTGAGATGATTCCTCGAGCCTTTCAGCAAGTTCTCGTAAATCATGGTGATGTCTTGATTGTCGTTTTGATCAAGCTGCACTTCTAGATCTTGGATGTCTATTTCTTCGACAGCTCCGCCGACTTTAAGCGCTTCGATCGCGGACACTTCTCCGCTAGTGATCAAGGTATTGTATAGAGTCTGCAGATCTTGATTCGCAAACTCACCGACACTCTTCCCCGCTGCTGGATCGGCTAAATCGTATTTATCGATCAAAACTAGAACAGCTTCGGTATGAGTTAATTCACTTTCCGAGATGTTGTCGAAGACTTGCCGGTTCCAGGATTCGTAGAGCTTCTTATAAACATCATGCGCTAGCTTTTCCTCTTCCCGCATAAATATGATGCCGGCAAGTTCATCATCGCTTAGTTCTTCTTTTGGCAATGCGTCGATTACATCAGCCAGTCGCTCCTGATTGAACCGGGTATTGCCGTTGTCATCCACTTCAAGATATTCTTCAGGATCATTGTTATTTGAGTCGCACGCCGTGAAGGAAAATGGCAAGACAAAAGCGAGAGTAAATAGGCTAAGTAGTCTTGTTAGACTCCTGCTTGTAGGTTTCATTGTAGTATCTCTGTAATGATTTATATGGTGATAGCCGGGCCGACGAGAGAATCATCTTTAGCTGACGCCCTTCGCGTGGCACATGGCCTGCAGATTTTTCTTGCAGAAGTAGCTATTGGCCGTTCCGATTTCCTTGCCCACGCCATAGCGGCTTACCTTGCTCGTCCCTGAGAGCCAACACCTCTTCACCACGCTTTACTTCTGCGGCAAGTATAGCTGGTTTGTCGTCATTGATAATGCGCGATCCAGTTACTTCAATGGCGTCGCCCACCTTCAACCGAAGATCTTGTTTTGAGATGTAACTATAGGGGCCGATGTGAACTTCTAATGTTTCATCACCTGTCTTAAGGATCGCATGAATACCGACCATGCCTTCTCTTCGCCCAGGAAGGTGATCAATACGAGTTACAGTGCCCATAACAGTCTCAATAGTTTTTGCGTTGTAAGGCTCGTGGTGGGCACTGTCTGCAATAGCTCCCCTACCTTTCCCTTGTTGCGCTAAGAGAGTCAGGGGCAAAAGCATGGATATCAGAAGCAGTAAGCTCGCGATAGCCGCGCCCTTGCGAACTTGATATCCTGTAGTAGATCTAGTTGATGTTGATTTCATGGCTATCGTTTCTTTGAGTTCTATATCAAATGGTATTCCCCATATACAACCAAATAGTGATATAGTTACGTTATCCGTGCCATAATCACACAATAGAGAGTTTGTGTTGAAATTAGTCTCTGAAAGGCGTTTAGTAACATGTGATCGTGCTTTGTCGTAGCAAAAATTCCAGAAATGGGTCCTACGTAATCATCGTAAATGAACTACCTTGCAGTAATATAAAATTAATTGTAATGGCTTTTCAACTACTTCCTCAGGAGCTGCTATTACAGGTAGCCAATCGCTTTAGGCTTTTAGGTGAACCTGTCCGGCTGGAAATTCTAAATCTTTTGCATACTAATGGCGAAATGAATGTCCAGGAGCTCATAGAAGCAACCGGACAACAACAAGCCAACGTCAGCAAGCACTTGAAATTGTTGGCGAACGAAGCAATCGTCGAGCGCCGCCAGGATGGGCTTTATGCTTATTATTCAATCAATGACCCAAGCCTTTCCGGACTTTGCTTGCTGGTCTGTGGTCAGTTGCAAGACAAAGAGGAGCTGGGAAATCCGTGATTTTGTTCGGCTCTGGTCAGTTTCAGATTGCCCGTACAAGGGGATTCCTTGCGTGACCTCCGCTCCAGGTGTCAGAATCAAAAATGACGACACATCAATGCGCCGAGCAATTCGTTTTGGCCGACCACTGTTCAGGCGTGGTGCAAGGAAATGGCCAACTTAAATTCTTCGCGCCGAGCAAAGGGGTTCGTCTTGAAAACAGACTCGGAGCTTAGTGCGACGATTCCCGCACCAAAGATGACATTCGAGTTAAGCGAACAATCTTTGCCGGAAGACATTCTGGCAAGCCTCGACTTGCGGTCCTCGAGCGTTTTGACAAGGCTCGATTTCGCTATGGTGGCGACGATAATTGCAAAGACACACTCTCGCGTGAGTTGCGTCGTCGGGGGTGGAACGGATTGGTGAACCAGGGGACTTCGGGTACCGGACAACTAGGATAGAGCCTCCTCTGCGACTGACCATATGAACGAAGAGAGATTCTTCTGAGTCATACGAGTAGGTCAATTGGAGGGTGACGCGACGGTACGAAAGAAATGGTGGGCGGTGGGGGATTCGAACCCGCGACCTTCTGGGTGTAAACCAGACGCTCTAACCAACTGAGCTAACCGCCCAACTAAAACTGAGACGCGACAATATACTCCTAAGATCGATGTTCACCCGATAACGCGTCGTGACTGACCGATGGTGAACCCGAGTCTCTCGCCCGGTGTATCGGGCGAAACGGCGCCAAGACAACCCCGCGAATCCTCACTACATTACAAATCTCGCGCAAGCAATCGGGCATCGAAACTACGAGAAGCCGCAGCAGGAATCAAGTTTTGTGTTGGTTTGAACGACAAGAGTCGTATATTTGTTG
>CBDTVC010000147.1:0-6824 GCA_965363925.1 uncultured bacterium
TCGCAACGCGAGTCAAAAGATATACGAGCGGTGACCCTGTTGGATCGCCCAGGGACTCGAGAGTCCGGCTGCTCGATCCGACATCCGAAAAAGCGTCTCTTCGGTAACTCGTACTTCGCAGAAAGCGTTTCCATGCCGAACTGTAGTCCGTCAAATACCGATTCATCAGTTCGTCAACAAGCTGCTCCTTTTCGGGAAGCGTTCGCGTTTGCACTGCCTGTTGCTCCATCCCCAATACCCAATCCAACCGCTCGGGCTCCTGGCTCTCGCTTTCCACCCGCTCCTTCATCACGTCCAGCCCTCGACGGGTGTAGAAACCTGATACGGAGGCGGAGCCAGCGAAGACGCGATCCGCGCCTCGAATGCTTTCGAGCGTGACGGGATCCAGGAGTGCCTCGGACTCCCGTCGAATCCGATCATACAGGGACGCAACACTGGGCGTTTCATGAACCAGGCTTCGGACAGCAGCGACAAGTGGTACATCAGACTCGAAGGGAGCTATCACATCCGTAGCAAGTCCATCGACGAACGACTCCACGAAGCCCGTCATTCGAGCTCGACTGCTGCCAACCGACACCTGGCGCCGATCCAGCCAACCATCAAGTCGATCGTTGAGGATTTCTAAAATGAACTCACGGTTACCTTTGTCCTCCAACTTGTCTGGCTGCTCGGTAAGCAACAGGTAGGCCCTCAGGTCACTAAACAGACTATCCTGCATCGCTCTGGTAATAGTCTGTGTACGTCGAGCGTCAATAAGACGAGCCTGGATTTCCTGAAACGGATGGTTAAATACGAACTCGCGTTCTCGTTCTGCCAGGAGAGATCGGGCACGATCAACGACAGAACCACGCTGACTCAAGCCCATCTCGTACACGGGTGGAAATTTGTCAAACTGTTCCACAATCTGGTTGAGGGAATCGATCGCGAGTGCTTTCTGCGACATGTCGTCGGAGTTCTCCCAACTAACCAGTGCAGCCGCCTCGGTCGCGGAAGCAATAGTCCGGATATTCTTCTTGCTGCTCAACGTCGCGAATGTTGCCGCGACGAGGAAGAGTCCCAGTCCGATCGCCGCTACCAGAATTGCCCCTGCCTGGACAAAGGCCTTTTGCTTGGCCGCCCTCGATGTCTGGGTGACCAGGTATTGATCCGGGATGATCACATCAGAGAAGACATCCTTGATGAAATATGACTTTGCTTCCACCTGCGCGTCAAAGAACGAATCGCTCGGCGCCGAAATATTAAACTGGGCGGCCATGGACTGAATCACGCGATCAATCGGTACACCTTCCTGAGTGCCGCTGGTGAAATAGAACCCGCGAAATATCGGGGTTTCTTGATACGGATTCGGCCGAAACAAGCGCTCTACAAACTGCGAAAGGTTGTCCTTCAGTCCAGCAAATTCAAGAGGAAACACGTATACGCGCTGGCGGTCTTCCCGCTTCATCGCTTCCCGCAACCGTTCGGATCGATGGTTTACAAGCGCCCCAGCAATCTGATCAAATTCTGTCTCGAATGTCGCCCGTGGTTTATGCCCCTCCCACTGTTCTTTATCCAACGTGCATCCCCAGATCTGATCGCGCTCCCTTCGGGATAGTTCACCAAAGAACTGCGTGAACCCTTGCAGCAGATCAATCTTCGTAAACGCCAGGTAGACCGGAAATTTCACTCCGAGCAGTTTCAGGAGCTCGTCCAATCTTCGGCGCATGTTGTCTGCGTGCCATTCAATCTGATCAGGCGTCGCATCAGCAAGATCGTTCACGCTTATTCCGACAATTACGCCGTTGATCGGCCGTTCCGGGCGATGCTCCTTCAGTGTCTCAAGAAAAGCCGTCCACTCTTCGCCGTCCTCGTGTTCGGTCATGTACCGACCTGCCGTGTCGAGCAGCACTGCCGAATCGGAAAAAAACCAATCGCAGTTTTTCGTTCCGCCGACACCTCGCACGCGATCATTACCGATCGGGAAATTCAGGCCGGAATTGACAATCGCTGTCGTCTTGCCCGAGCCCGGAGGACCAACAAAGATGTACCATGGGAGCGCATAAAGCGCTGCCTTTCCACGCTTGCCCCTGCCAAGTTTAGATTCTTTAAGCTGTCCGATGGCGGCTTCTAGCTGCTCCTTCAAGCGAGCGATATCAGCCTGCTTGTCAGGGCGTGCGCCAAGCAGTTGCTGTTCAGCCTGTTGGCTCATCGAAGCCTCGATCGCAGCGGCACCCTTGTTCGCCTTCGCGAAACGCGCGGCCAGCCAGGCTACGCACAGTACCAACAACGCAATGATAATGAGAAGCTGGGTCGTTGTATTCCATCCCAGCCGTCGGCCCACGGTGAGCAGAAGCACAATGACGACGACAATACCAACCCCTCGTAGACCTGATGGATTGGTGAGAAGCCTGATAAACTTGCGCATGTTCCGAACTGTCGTTTGAGGCCGATGAGGGAATTGTTTAGTTGCGCCTGGACGCAACGGCTTCAATTTGGGAAACCGTGTCCGATGCCACGTTCGACATGTGGACTTGAAGACCGAGATACAAGAACAAGCCCGCGGCGATCGAAACCGCGAGAACGACCCACATGGGAAGCTTCTTCTTGACTTCGGCGGCAATCTGGTCGTGCGGTCGACCGTGAGGTGACAGGCGACCGGGCTTCATTAGAGGATTGGATTGCAGCGAGGAATGGACCTCTTCTATCAGGATTCGCAGCTTGCCTGTATCGTGAATCTGATACTTTCCCTTGAAGCCGAGAGTCATGCAGAGATAATACACCTCGAGAACTTCGTCAGAGCCAGACCGACTCCTGAGCTCCTCAAGACGTGTAAAGAACGCTTCACCGGCGTCGTACCTGTTATATAGTTCCAGCTGTAACGGCTTCGCGAGCCAGTGCGCCTTGTCGTCCCAATCCGAAGAAAGAATCGTTTCGTCAATCAATGCAACGATGGCGAACTTAGCGTCTTCGATTTCCTTCGCCGATGCACCAGCGCGAGATGCGTCCCGCTCCGTCGTAGCGAGAAGGCCCTGAATACGCTCCCGCAACACGTCCGGCTGACCAAATTCACGTGCGGCGCGAAGCTGTAATATCAACGTAAAGCACGGCGATAAGACCTCGGACAGCCGGCGAGCACTCCTGGTGTCGAACAGGGTGCGACTTGAGGTATCAGTGCGACTTTGCATTAAAGATTGAGGCTTTGGGTCAACTGTTGAGGTTCCAGTATTCAGTTCTTCTCGACTGCGACGAACTGAAGACTGACCGAATTGAATTCCTGTGGTAGAAATATAGACACCGCAGCCGCATCGACAATCGCACTCCAGAATGGACCAGATTTCTTGAGCTGCATATAGTTTGCACTACCGTCGACGGGCATTCCTGATGGTAGCCGTGTGGTGTGTTCGATCTCTAACGCCAGGATGTAGCTTTGAAGGACGGCATCGATATTCTGGGGCGAAGCAATCCGCAGCATTCGAGGGAGTTCCTCGATAAGCCGTTGCTCAGGAATTGTGTCGGAACGCACGACGAGGAACAACTGCGCGTGCTCCAGCAGTTGCCGGTCAACCTGCGCCGTGTATAGGGACTCGCGCTCCTGCGTCAACGACACTTCCACGTAGTTAGTCGGCGGCGCAGCTCCGCCGATGAGCTGGCCAAGCACCGCATCCATGGTATTGAATGCTTTGGTCGGGGCGGCGTGATCGTAAACTGGAAAGTCGCGGGGGTGTGTTTGTGAGCCTGGTGCGTATACCGACAACTGGGCGGCAAGGCTGGTCATGGTCTCAAACAAACTTGCCGGATGACCGCCGTTTGTGACAAAATTGGCCACCGTCGGAATGTGCGCGTTCACTGCCATTAACAGCCCCATGACGACGAGGTCTGCTGGCGACATTTCCCGTTGCGACTTGATTGACTCAGCACGCATCCCCAGCTCTGAACTTTTAGCAACGAGACGTTCGAGTAATGCGCGAACAATCGTGCTGAGTCGCTCCGATCCAAGCGTCGTCAGGCCCGGCGCCACAAACTCGTTGTTGACCGAAAACAGTCCCGTTGAATCGCGGACGATCTCTGCGATTTGGAGCATGCTGTATTCGTCATCGGTTTCGCCCCCGAACCGAATTTGGATGTTTGGCTGGGCCGCCTCGATTTCCCGCTCATCAGCACCGGTTGTCTCGTCGACAAGGGCAACTGGTGCGCTGACGTACCGGCCCGGCCTTCCGGAAACGGAATTGCCACGAGCAACTGTCATCCCTCGTCGATCAGCTGGAACGGCGAGAAACACCGCCAGACTGCCCGCAGTTGCAGCAAAGGAATCCTGGAGAGTGCGCGGCGGCGGCGACGGATCATGATCAGGGATGTCTATTGGCATTCCGTCAGGAAGCACACCGGAAAAACGAAGGACTCGGAGCTCGCCGTTGAGCAGCGCATCCCGATCGATCTGGAGGTCGGCGAGCCCCCAGTCATAGCGAGTTATCCCTCGAACACGAGCGTTGATCAGGTTCCGCTGATAGCGATCCCACTGCTGCATGTGGTGGGGATCGAGCGTCATTCCCTCGAACCAGACAACTTTTCTTCGATCGATAGCCATTCAAAAATTCGCGCGTCGGAGTTACGCGGCTACTGGATAATTACGTTGATCGTGCCCTCGAGGACCATCACGCGGACCTTCTTTCCCTTTACCTCGCTGACTTGATAGCTGCGCCGCCAACCCTCGTCAATTGGCTTCCGCAAGTCTGCTACAATTGCCAGAAATTCGGTGTTCTTCTCCAAGTCTATCGGCAGAGTCAGAACGGAATCCGGAAACAACCTGAACTGGTCACGCCAAACAATATCAGCACCAAGGGTTTCCTCCGGATTCAGGATGAGGTCTTCACGTTGCGCGCTGTCAAATCCGGTTCGCGAGGTCAACTGGTACACTCGAACCATTGCGGCATTCCCCTCATTCATAGACGGCGTGCCAGTAATGGTCATCTCCAGCGGCCCTTTGCAACCAACCAAGAGGGTGCATAGAAGGAACAGAATGCTTATGCCGGCTCCGGTTCTTTGAATCCTCTGCATGATCATTTCGGTAATCGTTATGAAGCGAATCGTGTTGTGAAGCGAATCGTGTTGTGAAGCGGGTCGTCTTGTGCTAGGCGTCGTCTTTGAGTTTCGGGCGTACCAACGAACTGAGCGTGCTGAGGTACGCCTTTATGAACGCAGGTCGGAAAACGCGTCGCTCAGCGACAGACCAATCGTCGGCGCGCAGCTCGACAACGATTCGCTCCATTGCCTTCACGATACCCGACGATGCAAGGAAAGGCATCGCTTTGGTCAACCAACTTCCCTTGGTCATATCGGCGGAAATACGCTCCGGGTCCACGGCGTTGAGCAAATCGGTCGTGCCCCTTCGCACACTTGCTTTATAACCTTCCAACATCGCTACCTGATGAGCCGCTACCTCATCTGCAGCGGCAGAAAGCATATCAAGGCGATTCTGAAATTCGGCATCGTCCGCCAACGGATCCAGCAAATGATTACGTAAAACTGCACCGTCCTCGGCGTGAAGAAATCTCGTTGAGTCTGTGGTGACGATTGTATGTCCGATGAACTCGTGCTTGAATCGATTGGGTATGTACGCGAGTCGCGCTACGGCATCGGCCAGTTGGTCCATGATTCGAGCGGACCGAGCCGATGGGGGTATCGGTGCCTGCCGTCGTTCCGGCCGATCACCCTTGGGACTCGTGGGGCTGGCGGTCGTAGGGCTGGCGGCCGTGGGGCTGTCACCAGCCGCCATCAAAGACTGAAGGATCGGTAGCATCTTCGCGCTTGACTGACCATCAAGCGACTGCATCATCGACAACTTCATGGCGTCCAAACCACGTTGAGGAGGCTCATTGTCGTAGGCAGCAGCCAATTTTTCGAGCACACTCGACAGCTGTCGCACAGGTTCATCAAACGGATTTGTCAGAAAAACCGTCCGATCTCCACCAGCCGGCATGGCTTGCGTCACCGCCAACGAGATTTCAAAGTCGCCAATTTTGAACTGGTCGCCGTCATTAATCGGATACTTCCGATCAGAATCGAGGCGTTCACCGTTTAAATAAGTGAAGTTCTTGCTGCGCAGGTCAACGAGGAAAACGAAGTCTTCTTCTCGTACAAGCTCAGCATGCCTTGTACTGACAACCCGCTTGTCGTCCGCGAGCGTGACATGATTGGCCTCGTCGCGACCGATCGTAATCCGGTCGTCTTCGAATAGATAAGTTTTGGGCGCATCCGCGAGGGATACGTTTGAAACAACGAGCTTGAGCGGCATTGAGTCGTCGTACAGCGAAGCCGGAAATCGTATGGATGTAGGTACACAAACGGCGCCGGGCACCGATGGCAATCATTGCCCGGAAGACATTGCCCGGAAGATATTGAACCTAACGCCCGGCGTAGACCTCGAGTGCGGCGGCTAGAACCCACAGTCGTCGAAAAGGTAAGTTACCTGTTTCTCGTAAGATGTCAAGACGAGATAGCTGCATTTGAACAGGCAATCAATCTAACCCCGGCCTGTTCACGCATGCAGGGTCAGTACTAGTCCAGGCCGGCCCGTTTGCGATCTGCCATTAGGTCGCTGATACCAGCGTCATGGGCCACAATCGAGGCTTCGTCCTGCCAGGCGTTCATTATCGTTTGCAATGCCGCCCTTAGGTTGCCCGGGCATCCCTGAGTTGAAAGAGCCCAAATGATAAACATATGGACGCTCATTTCATTCAGTTGATGGTTCGGCGAAATCCCCTTCACCTGTTTGTAGGCCGAGATCCATCGCCGCGTCACACCCCGCGCCGTAAATCTTACCGAACTAATAAGATCCTTTTCTTTCA
>CBDTVC010000148.1:0-6795 GCA_965363925.1 uncultured bacterium
GGTGAGTGGGGTGCCGTTCAGGTCGCTGAATCTTTCGTATTCATCGGGCGATCTGCGGGAAGTCGTTACCGAAAACCGACGACTACTATCTGAGCCTCTGGGCTTTTCGGTGGGCCAAATTGCGATCGCGGGCCTCGTACACGGAAGTGACGTTGCCGTCGTGGCTGAACCGGGTCTCGTGAACGATGTAGACGGACTCGTCACGGATGTGCCGGATCTTCTTCTTTGTGTCACGGCTGCAGACTGTGCAGTTGTGTTGCTGGCCGACCCCGTCAGTCGCGTCATTGGCGCCTGTCACGCCGGATGGCGTGGAGCCGTCGGTGGTGTTGTTCGCCAAACAGTTGATGCGCTGGTTGGTCTGGGCGGCGCGCCTGCTCAATTACGCGCGTTCGTTAGCCCCTGTATTTCCAGAGAACACTTTGAAGTGGGACCAGAGGTTGCTGATCAGTTTGACGAAAATTTCGTCGCTTACAATCCGGAAACTGGAAAGCAGCACGTCGACCTGCGGGCGGCACTTGAAGCACAACTAATAGCCTGCGGCCTGTCCGACTCATTGATCGATGTAAGCAACGAGTGCACCGCAAGGGACACACACAAGTACTTCTCTTATCGCGCTGAGAAGGGCCAGACCGGCCGTATGATGGGTTTCATCGGCATGCGAGACTGAAGGCGCGGGCAAGAGATGTAGCTACCATCGTTCGCCACGACGGGCCGATTTTTCAGCAATTCACGTCATTCCTGATTTCCGTAAGCCTTTCCGGATCAGTTCTACGTTCTTCTGTTTGTAGGAGAAAATGATAGGAGCAAGACCGTGTAGACCCCCCGCGAACTATTCACGAGCGGCTCTGCCATGTACATCACCCTCATCACTCCTGCAGTAGAGCAGCCCTGCATCATGGCACCAGCTGTCCCGGGACTCACAGTCGCTCCGGGACGCTGTCGAGTTGGTGTCGCCAGGAGCCACTGTACCTGTGCGTTCGTGAAATTTGAATGGCTTGCCCCGCAATACTCGGGCTGAATTGGAGCCAGGACGAAAAAAAGAACAATGCTGAGGCCTTCGTGATCGATTCGGGTATCCGCCACAAAGAAACTGCCGAACTATTAATTCGACTTCTCGCCGAATCACCCAACGACGTGGGCCTGTGGATTAGGGATCAGTGCGGGTCTGACCAGCAGCTTCGGCAGAACCTGACCGAACTATGGAAGAATCACAATCTTGCCGGCGAGAATCGGTTTTTGGAAGATCCGGTTGTGTTGAAGATCGTGAGAGACCATCCAGACGCGACTTAGATCGCCACGATCTCGATTCTCCGGTTTCGCTTTCTGCCTTCTGCCGTTAGTTGCGATTCTACCGGTCGAGCATCTCCAAAACCGACAGCCGCTATCCGGTTTGGAGCGACTCCATATTTCTCGATGATGTGCCGCGTCACGGCTGATGCTCGGGCAGCCGAGAGCTCCCAATTAGTCGGCCACGTCTTTGCCATGGAGGCGCCTGGCTTCGATGTGTCGGAATGACCATGGATCCTCAGTTCCCGCGTGGCGAGTACGTCTTTCAGACTGACGAGCAACGTGTCGAGCTGGACGATGCCCTCTGGCGTCAACGTTGCGCTGGCTGGTGCAAACAAATCATCAACTAGCTCAGAGGCAACTACGCGGCCGCCGTCGAGACAAACGGCAAGTTTGTAATCAAACTCTCCAATTCTGGTTTGCAGCGCGCGGAAGTCGCGAAAATATTGGCCAGACTCAACTCCGGAGTAAATCGATAATGAGTCGGAAAGAATCCGTACCTCCGCCGCAAGCCGCCGGTTTATCACGCGCAATGAGTCTGTCTCGGCCGTGCTCTGCGCGGACTTGAGCACGCCTGAGCAACCAGTCGAGAGGAATGCCGTTGCCAAAACCACGATCGAAAAGAATGAAAGCGCGGCGTTGTTGGCTGAGTAGTTGCTAAATCGAAGTCGCATCCAGGATGTTGGCTGCTACGTGAAAGACGTTTGTTAAGGGTTGGACACGAAGTTTGTGGCGCTACGCATGATGCATTGCGGCACTGCAAAAGTGCTACCGCACTTTGCAGCTACACTTTTGCAGCTATTCTTTTGAAGCTATGCTTTTGGTTGTGTCCGATGCGTTAGTGTCACTGACGATTGGTCAACGCTTGTAAGAATGATCTCAGCGATGTTGACCCGCTCTGGTCTTGTTGCGCAATAAAGTACGGCGTCCGCCACATCATCCGCGACAAGCGGACGAGTATTTGCGTAGACCGTTGCGGCTCGTTCCGCATCACCGTGAAAGCGGACCAAGCTAAAATCTGTGTCAACCATCCCTGGGTCGACGGTTGATACCCGAACCGGCGTACCGTGCAACTCCATCTTTAATCCGCGGGTGATCACGCCCACAGCATGTTTGGAGGCACAATACGCGACTCCGCCGCGATAGACATCGTGTCCGGCGGTTGATCCGATATTAATGACGTGTCCGCCGTTGCGCTCAATCATCCCTGGAACAACATGGCTCGTCATCCCGATCAACGCCTTGACGTTTGTATCGATCATGTCGTCAACGTCAGACGGGTTCATCGCATAAACGGGGTCAAGGCTTCGTGCTAATCCTGCATTGTTTACAAGGACGTCGATCGCTGCCCATTCGGCTGGTAGTGCGTCAAAAAACGCCGACACCGCTTCTCGATCCCGAACATCAATTGCCTCGGACAAGACATCCACGTCGAACCGCTGTTTGATAGACTTGACGGTAGCGCCAAGGGGTAACGGCCGCCTGGCAAGAAGAATTACCCTTGCGCCTGCCTCCGCAAAGCGTTCAGCGATAGCTTTGCCAATACCGGCTGAGGCACCCGTAATAAGTGCAATTTTGCCTGTCAACTTGAACATGTAACGCCTGGAAGGTCGGGAATTCCAATAAGAACCGAATTTACGAAAGCCGAAACCAAAAGTGGTCGAGCGCTTGTAAAGCGCAGTAACAAACGGGAATCGGACCTCGATGGCGCCGACCCGAGCGAAAAGTGGGTAGCCTGGCTATCTCATAACAGCAGGCTCAAGGATCTAATTCAGGGGATACTATTGAAACGACTAATTCAGAGCTGTCTTGTTCTTTGTCTGGCTGGATTTGTCAGCGCCGATTCTTTTGGGCAGACTTCCTGCATCGGAGGTTTGGCCGACGGATTTGCCTGCAGTAACACCACGTTGTTGTCCCGAATGACGCCAGTCGAACTCGGCGCCTCGTCGTCGAACGTTTCTGTAAACGATTCGTGGGGTTGGACCGATCCGGACACTGAAATAGAATACGCGCTTGTCGGGCGCGAAGACGGGTTGGCGTTTGTTGACCTATCGGATCCGCTCAATCCTGTACTGGTCGCAAACCTCCCGACCAACTCGACGTCTGCAATCTGGCGAGACGTGAAGGTGTACGCAAACCATGCGTTCGTCGTTGCTGATGGAGCGCTTCAACACGGCATGCAGGTTTTTGACCTGACGCGTTTGCGTTCAATTGCTGCCGTACCTGAAACGGTTACCGCAGATTTCGTCTACACCGAGATTGCAAGTGTTCACAACATCGTCATAAACGAGGCGAGCGGGTTTGCTTATGCAGTCGGGTCCAACGGAGGCGGCACTACTTGTTCGGGTGGTCTCCACATGATCGATATTCGTGACCCCGTGAATCCGACTTTTGCTGGCTGTCAAATCGACGCAAGTGTTGGTCGCGGATACACGCACGATGCCCAGTGCGTCATCTATAGCGGCCCCGACGTCGAGCATCAGGGAAAAGAGATTTGCTTCAACTCGAACGAAAGCGGAGTGAATATCGCGGATGTCTCGACGAAAACACTTCCGGTTACCCTGTCATTTCTGACATACCCAGGATCCCAATACGTTCATCAAGGATGGCTCTCCGAAGATCACGCCTATTTTTACCAGAACGATGAGTTGGACGAACTTCGCAATGGTACCAAAACCACAACGAACATCTGGGACGTCTCTGACCTTGACGATCCAATCCTCGTCAAGCGCTTCGACCACGGCACTGACAACATTGATCACAATCTTTACGTAAAAGGAGACTTTCTCTTCGAAGCCAACTATACATCCGGACTGCAGATTTTTGACATAGCAGATCGTGAAAATCCGATCCTACACGGCTTTTTTGACACCTGGCCGGCTTCCAATGCCGCTGGATTTGATGGTGCGTGGAGTGTATATCCGTTTTTTGAATCACAGAGTATTGTGATAAGCAGTAGCAACGGATTGTTTGTCGTTAAGCAGGAGACAGCAGTACCGGGTGATACAGATGAGTCCGAATCATCCGATCCAGCAAACAATGCACTTGCGCTTGTTGCGGTTTTTCCGAATCCGTCGTCAGGTAACTCAACTGTAAACATTTCGGTAACCGTTCCGAAGGATCAGCAAGTCGCCGTGAAGGTTATCGACATGGTTGGTCGAGAAGTCGCCATGCTTTATGATGGACCAATGGTAGCAAATGAGGTCGTGTCGCTACCGTGGACTGATTCAAGCCTTCCATCGGGTCACTATCTCGTCACAATTACTACGGCAGATGGTATGGTTTCTCGTAACATGGTTAAATTACGCTGATCGGTATTCGGACCGGTATCGTACGGGCCGAACGTGAAATACTGAAACCTGAATCCGCGTCGAAGTGAAGCTGGCTCGACCAGCATCTTAATTGAGTTCGCGTCTGTAAAGACAACACGACAGTCCACCTTTTGGGCGGTCGTCAGTCGTGGATGTGGGCTCAAAGAGACTCGTGCGATTAGGCCCACCACGCCTATAGGAGGTCCGATTGTCCGCGGCGGCACCGGAGCAAGTTGAAATAAATCTGTCTAGGTGAAGACATGTCCTTCGGGAGTATTCCGATTTTGGAAGCCATGTTCAAAGGCACAGATCCGATACAAAGCCACGCCACTAGGAAGCCACACCGTTAGCCACAACTCTTAGAAGCCCACCGCATAGAAGCCACACCGCTTAGAATCCATGCAAATCGAAAATCAATCCTCTTCACGGCGCTCCAGTGCGTTTTCTTCGCCAACGTTGTTTTCGATTCGTTTTGTTGCTTTCGTTCTTCTGGGTGTAGGGCTTGCAGGATGTGAACTCGTCAACAATCAAGACGACTTTGTCGATCTCGACAACGTGCGAACCGTAAGCTATTCGCGCCACGTCGCTCCGATTCTTGAACAGAAGTGTACTGCCTGTCACGAAGGTATTGCCGCAGCCGCCGGACTTGACCTCACGTCGTGGGAAAAGCTCGTTTCAGGCTCCGATTTTGGAGAGTCCGTGATCCCCTTTGATGCGGATCGAAGTGTTCTCGTGCGGATGGTCGAAGACCTTTTGCCAACCAACCATCCGTTGGACGTTGCAGCCGATACGCTGACCACCGAAGAAATCTCCTTCCTGAAGCGCTGGATCAATGAAGGGGCTCGAAATGATCGCTCGGATGTGCCTTTCGTTGGCTCCGACAGTCTGCTCTACGTGGTTGCGCAGAACGATGCGGCAGTGTTCATCATTGATACCCAAACCCACGTAGTTGCTCGAGTCATTGACCTGGTGACCCTTGGTTTTTCGCCATCGTCGAAGCCGCACCACGTTGTTGTCGAACCAGATGGTTCGAACTGGTACGTTTCACTCATTGGTGAGTCGAAGGTCATCAAGTTTGATCGTAACAACGATCTCGTTGGTCAGGTAGATTTCGAAACCCCCGGCATGCTAGCCCTCCACCCGACAGAAGACCTGTTGTTTGTCGCCCGTTCACTTTCGGCGCCTAGTCCGCCGACCTCGATCGGCAGGATTACTCGTTCCACTATGGAGGTGGAATTGGCTGACGTGTTGTTTCCGCGACCACACGCTTTGGCCGTTGATCCGGGCGGTGCCTACGTATACACGGCAAGCCTTGGTCAGAATCAGCTCATGACCGTCGAGGCGACAGGTAGCTCGGTTGACTTCTTTGAAGTACCGGGTGTGCAGCATGCCTTCGTACAACATGCAATTTCGTCTGAGCGAAAGAAGATGTACACCACGACACAACTTACCTCACGGGTGCTGGTTTTCGATATTTCGAATCCGCTTTCTTTGGTGCTTGAGAGAGCGGTTGCTGTAAATGGGGCGCCATGGCATCCCATCATTACGCCAGATCAACAGTTCATGTATTTCGGCAACAATATCGCAAATACCATTACGGTTCTGAGCCTGGACCAACAAGTCGTGGACAAGGTTATCGTTGGTGATGGCATTTCGGAGCCGCACGGTAGCGCAGTGCGGGGTGACGGCAAGTACGTGTACATTTCAAACCGAAACACAACGGGTTCCTACACGCCCCGACACAACTTCGGAAACAACGCCAACGATGGAACAGTCGTCGTAATCGATACTGCCACGAACGAAATCATAAAAGTGTTGGAAGTGGGGCGATTTGCTGCTGGTGCTGCAGCCCGGTAGCTTCGAAGGTGAATACGCTTTCGTCAAGAGGCCCTTTTTTATTGGAACGTTCAGCCCAATGAATCGCATCGTTACCGCGTCGTCAACTATTTGCTGGTTAGTTGTCGTAAGACCTCGGCTGCATGCATATAGCTACGCAGGCTCAGACAAAGTAATTGTTAATTGAGAGCACATTTGTGATTGTTGATGGCTCGACGAAGAGAGCAGGTTCTATGCTGTTCATGATGACGCCAACGTTCGCGCGGAGTCTCCGCAAGGCGCTCCAGCGGTTGCTAGGCGGTTCCGACCGCACTTGCGTGGTGCGAACTTCGGTCTTGATGACCGTGTGTTTGTTGATGTA
>CBDTVC010000149.1:0-6792 GCA_965363925.1 uncultured bacterium
CGACCCTGAACACGGGCACAAGCAGTTTGGCAATCAGTCGGTTTGCATGATAGTGCGCCTCTATTCGCACCAGCCGGCACACAAGAAGCTGCCGCTTGCCAGACTCCTTTATGGAATGACCAGCAATCCGCGGTTGTCTATCTAATAGTTGATTGTCCATCTATAGCTGATTGTCCACTTTCCGGTTCGTTGCTGTGAAAACGATCGTACGCATTGCTCCATTTATTCTCTTTAGCGCTTTTGTGGGCGCAATCCCCACTTTCTCCTCTGGACAGGCAGTGATTGAGAACCTGGGTCTGGATGGGAGGCAAGCCACGTCTATCAGCACGTACGGCTCGATAGTCGCCGTTGGAACGGACGGCCACGGTGTGTACTGGCAATCCGACACTCAGTTGGCAGATTCCGGTTGGGCACACATTGAACTTGATTCTCTGTCTGTGCTTGCAGTTTATGCCCACAAGAGTGGTCCGATTGGCTGGGCGATAAGCGCTGGAATCGAATCACCTGAACCGGGTACTCCATTAATTTACTGCAGCTATCTCGGAGGCGCCTTCACTCCCAACGGTTACGGCATTCTCGACTCACTTACATCACGAATCACAAGCATTTCCGGATTTCCAGACCCGACAAAATGTGGCGAGACGTACGCGGCAGGAGATAGGGTACTGTACCAGCGAGACTTCGGCGATTCAACCTGGACTCCGGTTTACGAAGCGACGATTGAAGGAAACATCCAGACCGTTGCAGCTCGACCTCAATACCCGGGAGTTGTCATGGCAGGAGGAGCAGATGGGTTTGCGGGTCATCTGCTGGTCAAATCGACCAACTTCGGTGAAACTTGGGAAGACATTTCACCAATCCATGCGGTTGAAAGCGTAGACTTTGCCGGAGAAAAGGGAGATGTGATTTTTGCCGTGAACGTTGACCAGGTATCACGCTCACTTGATGGCGGTACAACCTGGAGCACTGTTCTTGCTGACTCGTCGAAGCATGATTTCAAAGACGTGTTATTCGATTCCGGATCAAAGCGAGTGTTTGTTTCGAGTACTTCGAATGTAGATGGACCTGGCATTTTTTTTAGTTCTGACGTGGGAGATAGCTGGCATCTCCTGGCAGTGCCGGGAGCAAGTGTCATCGAAGACATGACGTTTGGTCGTGGATCAGACTGGGTATACTTTGTTACGCGAACGGGTGGTGTCTATAAACTCGATCGCATCACCGTTGGTGTAGAGATTGGCGGCCATTTGGACGAGGCCACTTTTCTGAATCCGAACTTCCCCAACCCCGTTGTGTCGTCGACTGAAATTTCGTATTCCATCCCATCTCCTTCACGCGTTGAGGTCGAAATCCACGATCTACTTGGCCGTCTCGTGGCTTCGTGGACCCATTCCCGCTCGTCTCGTGGACGCTACTCTGTTACCTGGAATTCCGGAGACGCAGCAAATGGATTGTACTTCTATTCCATTCGTACGCCGAATGCAACTCGCGTCCGAACGCTTGTTCTGAGCCGATAGGGTTACCGCTATTTGATATTCGTTTCAGTGAGCTCCAATACTGCATGTCTTCGGGCAGAAGATGTGACATATTCTTGTCTCTGGCGAGTTATCCATCGAGGCTCGACAAATCAGGAAGGGGGCGTCGCTCAGTTGTCGTTCTGCTGGAGACAGGATCCGTAGTGAACTTCACCGCACGAACAAGCGGTTATTGCTGACACAGCTGATCGCCGCGCCTATGCAACAAAATCGGCCCCGCTGGTGCTTCTTCTGGCTGTCCATATTGTATTGACTAACAATCAGTTCAGTGCTGCAATTCGTTTCAGATTTGCCCACGCCGAACCAAGAGGGAGGAGCAATCGATGAGTACCACATTTTCACGTCGATCAATTTTATTCATCGTCATCGTATTTCTCTTTGCTGGTCCCGTCCGCGGCCAGCAACATCGAGTCTTCGAATACGTGCTGCGATCCGTTCCAGGGTCTGTTGACGAGGTGGGCACCAAGCTGGCGGATGCCGCTGTAAATGCAGGCTGGCAGATACTCTCAACAACTGATGCTGCCGCTCCGGACGAGTGTGCGTACAACGCAAGCGTTGTTGCACTGTACAATCCCGACTACGCCCGCGAATTGATGACCATCAACAATGTAACGGCACCGTTCGCCGTAGTAGATCGGATAAATATCTTCGAAGACGAAGATGGCCTCCACGTTGCCGTCGTGAACGCCAACTCGATAAACCGAACCGTCCTGATGGATGACGTAGCCTACGCTGAAATGACGGCGGCGCATTTGTCGGCATTGCGATCCATGATCATGGGTGCGGTTGACGGAGTACAGTCGTCCGAAGGATTCGGGCAGGGTCGAAAGAGAGGCTACATCGGGAAGACGATGGGCGTAATGGCTGGAGGAAAATTTGCGGATAAGATTCAGAGCAAACTCGTTCTGCCAGCGGCCGACTTTGAGGCCGTCACTAAGAAGGTGAAAGAAGGACTTGCGGTTGAGGGTCAAAAATGGGGTTTGGAGCTGGCCTACGAACTCCAGCTTCCAGAGTTCGACGTCGTTATTTTTGGTTCGACTGGCCCAGCGATGGAGAGTAAGTCTTTCTCGATTGTCAAGGCCGGTAGTAACAAAGCCAGAAAGGGGTTTGCGTGCCCAGGGCTTGCACACGCTGGAGCGTATCCGATTGAAGTGGTCGTTCGGGCTGATGACGAAAACGTCGAAGTCCAGTTTGTTGATGCGATGTATCGAATGAAGATGTACTTCGAAGACGCGGGCAAGATGGCGTTCATGAAGAACATGCGGATGCCTGGGTCACTTGCTGACGAACTGACCAATCAGATACGCCAAAATTTTGGCGACGACATCCAGTAATACTTCGGGAGAGACAGGGATCGGTTCGAAGAACGAGACGAAGAGTATTGGCAAAAAGCGTCGGGAACTAAGAAGGGCCAATACCTCGATTTACACTGATATAGTTGACCCAAGACGAATGTCCGTGAGGCCAAAGCGGCGTAGTGAATTAAGTAAATAAATCTGGCGAGGCAGGGGCGCAGTTGAGTGGCCAGAATTGCTTCAACTAGAAATCTGAACGTGCTCTTTGAGAAATTTCTCTAGTAGGGCAGATGCTTGCGGTGATTCGCGAAAGCTTGCCATGATTTCTTCGAAAGAGTCAGCGAGACCTGCCTTCGTGTAGTAGTCCGAATACATCAGTGAGCGTTCACGATTTTCGTTCATCGAGAGCTCTGGGTGAAACTGCGTTGCGTAGAATCGCTTGTCGGGCATTCTGAACGCCTGGAACTCACAGCGTTCACTCCGCGCCAGGTTTTCGAAGATCGACGGCAATTCGGTAGCTCTATCTCGATGCCCAAATTGCGCAAAGAATTGTGGCAAGACGGTCTGGAACAGCTCATCGTCTTGACCGGCCTCCGTAACGGTCACTTCGAATGTCCCGATTTCTGATCTGGACCGGTCCGTCTCGACTTTACCACCGCACGCTTCGACGAGGGCTTGGAATCCGAAACAGGATGCAAATACGGGGACATCGAGAGTTGTAAGGAGGCCCATCGAATCGATGAAGCTCGAAAGCCAGGTGTGCGTTGTCGCATCACCAACCCCAAACTCACCGGAGCCTCCAACCAGGACACAATCCGCCGCGAGAAAATCTTCTTCGCCGGGCGTGTTACTGAGAAGATCCCACACCTGCACCTGATCTAATCGGGCGCCTGCAATACGTGCAAACGCAGTGCGTTCGTGTGTCAGAGCCGGGTCACCTTCTCGACGAGACTGGAGTAAGAGTAAGCTCACGTTTTGGGGCCGGTTTATTTCTACGTCATTCCGTCAGGATGCCACCGTACGGGTCCAACAACAGGAATGAACAAATACCTTGTAAAACCTTCAAGCTTCCAGAACCAATATTAGCAAGTCTTATAGACAGGAAGCGTCGATTAATGTTCTCGCTGCGTAGACGGAGTTATTCAGCTAGTTGTCCTCCGGCAATTGGTTTGATTATCTTTGCCGATGGCTTTTCTGCGGTAGTAGAGGTAGCAGGGTGCTCAGTCAAAGATAATATTCGCCCAACACCGGATATTCTTCTTGCTCCGCACTGGCTTCTTTGGTGTCCGGAATGTTTCCGTCGTTTGGACCCCAGTGCTCGCCAAGTGTATTCGGAATGGCCAAGTCTTCTTGAAGTCAATTGAGATAAGCTGTGTACAAGAACTGGCTATTGGTCGTCCTGATGGGCCTGCTGGGTTGGGCTGTGTTTGTAAGCGAAGACTTCAAGGTTATTGCTGCTGGTGTCGCAATCTTCTTGTTCGGGATGCTCTTCCTGGAGGAAGGATTTACAGCGTTTACAGGTGGCATCCTTGAGAAGTTGCTTCAGCGCTCGACGAGCAACCTCTGGAAGAGTCACGCCTTCGGGATTCTGTCGACGTCCGTAATGCAGTCCAGCTCCCTCGTTTCCGTCATTACAATATCCTTTCTGAGTGCGGGTCTGATCGGTTTGACGGCGGGTATCGGAATCATTTTTGGTGCAAACATCGGCACGACTACCGGAGCATGGTTGATGGCGGGTTTCGGGATGAAGGTGAAGATCTCAGCATACGCGATGCCGATGATCATCTTCGGATTAGTCCTGGTCTTTCAGAAGAAGAAGGAGCTCAAAGGATTCGGGAATATCCTCGCTGGCCTGGGTTTTCTTTTTCTCGGGATCCACTATATGAAGGAGGGCTTCGAAGCCTACAAGGATACCATCGACCTCGCAGAGTTTGCTGTTGGTGGTTTTCTGGGTCTTATGATTTTTTCCGGAATCGGGGTTTTGGCGACGGTTGTGATGCAGTCAAGCCACGCAACGTTGATGCTGATCATCGCTGGGCTTGCAGCCGGCCAGATCACCTACGAAAATGCCCTTGCACTCGCCATTGGGGCGAACATCGGAACGACAATTACGGCGATACTCGGTTCGCTTGGTGCGAACATTGCCGGAAAACGACTCGCCGTCGCTCACCTCGTGTTTAACGTAGTCACGGCATTAATTGCCATTATGTTTATCAATCAATTCCGGTGGACTGTGGACGAGGTGTCTTCGTTTGTTGGAATTGCCGCTGATGACTGGACTCTGAAGCTCGCAGTCTTCCATACAATATTCAATACGGTTGGAGTGGTTGTCATGGCTCCGGCGATACCGTTAATGGTACGCGTCCTTGAGAAGCGTGTGACGGCGAAGGTCAAGGTGACGAGCGACCAGAAAGTTGGTCTAGCCCCGCTCTATTTGAATGAATCAGCATTGATGCTTCCGGACACCGCAAAAGAAGTTGTCATCAAAGAGACAGCACATCTGTTTGATAAAGGGTTTGAGATTGTTGCACATGGCCTGAACCTGCATCGGATGGACATCCTGATGGGTCGAAGCCTGGACGAAATTGTTGCCAGTACGCGGGACTCGATTGAGTTGAACGTTCTGGACCAATACTATACCGGTATCAAACACTTGTACAGCGAGATTGTCGCTTTTATCTCAAAGGCACGGGCGCTTAGCAACGTCACGGAAGAGCAACAGGATGATTTCTACAGCCTCCGCATAGTCTGCAGGAACATTGCGGAAATCATAAAAGACATTGCACAGATCCGCGCCAACGTGGATACCTACATGGTATCTGACAACGAAGACATGCGCCGCGAGTACAATAACATCCGCCGGAACCTGGCTTCAATATTGCGGAAGACATTCAGAATCAGGGACTCGAAAGACGAAGTCCTTGTTCTCGTGACGTTGAAAGAAATGGCGGAAGATCTGAGGGACACAGATGTCCTCGCAAATGGAACAATTGATCGTCTTGTTCGCGATCAGGCGATCACCCCCGAAATGGCAACCAGCCTCATGAATGACAATGCCTATGCACATCGCATCGGCAAGATGCTCATCGAGATTGCCCAGCGAATGTACGCAGCTGAGGGGACGGACCTGGAAGAAATTGGTCAGGAAATGTTGTTTGAGGAGAGCGACTTCTCATAGAGTTGCATAATCATTTGAGGAAAGGTTTCATGGGACGAAAGAAACGACTCGACCATATGGTCGACGCTGTGCAAGGCATCCTGGGGAGCAGTGTCAAAAAGAAGAAACTCAAGAAGGCCAAAGCGATGAAACGGTTCATCGAAAAGATGGAGTCAACGCGCAAACAGTTGCAGGAGGAATTGAAGAGCGGTCATATCGACTCTGATCGGAAGAAACTGTTGACGAGGCACATCGAAACCCTGGACAAGCAGCTCAAAAAGGCCGGCAAGATCCTGAAAGAAATGGAATCTTGATGTATTGCTCCCCGATCGGTGAGCGCTCTTCATCCATGAGTTTGTTTTAGGAGCATTCGAGGGATGGACGAACGTCCATTAACACGACGGAGTCAAGCACGACATCGCTGACTGGCTGAATCCAGGTTGTATGACTACCTATTTACCCGCTAGAATGAAACCGTATATCTCTCGATAAACTCTGCTTTCGGAGTTACTCCCAGTCCGGGCTTTGTTGGTGAAGCGAGGCGGCCGCCTTCAGCAACAAAGGTTTCATCCGCAAGCTCGCGCAGCATCGGGTTGCCGCCGAGGGAATATTCGAGGATCGTTGCAGCCGGACTCGCAAACGCAACGTGTAGCCCGGCCATAAACGACAGGGCGGATCCCCACAAATGCGGAGCAAGCTCAAGTCCGTACGTATGGGCCAACTGGGCCACACGCACCGTTTCAGTAATACCACCGATAATAGCCGCGTCTGGCTGCACCACATCGATCGCGCGCGCGTCAATGAGGTC
>CBDTVC010000150.1:0-6717 GCA_965363925.1 uncultured bacterium
GGGTGACAAACACGGCGACGTCCAGGTAGACACGCGAAAGTCAATGGAAGTGTATCGACAATGGACTGCGATGACAAGATCCGCAACTAAACACAGTCCCGACGGCAATCGCCGGCCGTTCTGGTTAAAGCGACCACTTAAGCCTGTTATCGCTGCGTACAAGCTGCCGCATGAGCCGTTTGCTCCGGCTGAAGAATACCCGCAAGTCTCTGGTTTTTCGGATTACGACGGATGACCCAAGGCCTCGCCGAGCAATTGTCCCCCGAGCAGATTAGTCGCGCACGCGCCACACTGTACGTTTGTGTTGCGGACGCAATTGAACGCGGGCCCACGAACGAAACGCTTCCTGTTCTTCGAAGCTGGTCAGGCATTGAGCTGCCAGCCGAAAACACGTTTGACGCCGACGCCTTTGCGGCTGCAAACTACAGTCTGTTTGGTCGGAACATCGTTCCTTACGCAAGTGCGTTTGTCGAACACCAAGGTCAGTTGGGCGGATCAGTTGCCCATCGATTTGCGGTCGAATACCTCAACGCAAATTGGACTGGTGATTCAGCTGACTTTGAGCCTGACCACTTCGGCACGCAGTTTCGGTTTCTTTCCTACCTGTCAGAGGTTGAGGCAGGCGGCACCACGAACGGAAATCTCCAGCGTGCCGCGCTGGCGGGGCGCCTGTCTGCACAATTCATTCAGGACTATCTGTTAGTTGCCTTTCCGATTTTCGTACGGACCGTTGCCCGCGTTGGGGATCCGTTTTATGAGTCTTTATTGGAAAGCACGTGGACGGTGCTTCTTGACCACGTCGAAGGCTTTAGTGACACAGAGGACGTCACAAATCATTCCGTAGACTCGCTTGGTGTCGTAAATGGAGACGATGCGATTGACATTCGGTCGTACCTCGTCGGTGCGAGCGGTTCAATTGCGGAGGGCGCCCCAGCACCTGACGACGGTCCGCTTGACCTTGATCTGCATGCCCCTAAATCGAGTATCCACGACATCGTCGACTACCTGACCAGCTGCAAACGATCCGGGTTATTCATTTCGCAGTCAGACATCACGCGCCTTGGCCGGACGTATTCGCTCCCTCGAGGATTTGGCACCCGCTCCATAACGTTGGCTAACCTAATCCGCACGGCTGCGTCCCTGGACTCGCTGAGCGATCTCGTAGACAGCTTGACCACATTGGTCGGTGAAGAACGGATCGCTCTAAATCAGATTTCTCAGGACTGCCCATCCGCCGTCAAGGAGTCCATCGCTTACTTCGTTGAACGACTCAGTGCTACCGAGGCGATGCTTGCCGACATGGCAAATCAGTACCACGAGCTGGCTGAAGCGGCTTCGTAGTCTGGACGGCCAGGTGACGACTGCGCCCAATGTCTTGATCGCTTAATACGGACCCGTTGCACACGAACCCCGGAGCGCGTTGGAGTCCGACTCGCTCTCTCAATCATCGTCTGAGGACTCGTCCTCGTCGACTGCAACGACAGCACGCGAAGCGTTGGCGGGAAAATACTGCTCGTAGTCACCCCGTCTTTTCAGGATCGCCGCAATGGCGCGATACGGACTCATGTAAAAATGATCGGCACCGATACACTCAACCAGGCCCGAATCGTTCATCATCTTCTCGATGTGATTCTTTGCTCCACCAAAGTGAAGCCCAACTTCTCGGGCCGCCAAGAATTCGGCGGCCGTTACGAGGGCGGTGGCGGCAGTCGTATCAAGGTCATTTATGGAGTGGGCATCAATTACAACGTCGCGTATCGATTCGTCACTCCGAGTTCGAGAATCCAATAGCGACTTGAGAAACTCTGCGTTGGCGAAGGAGAACGACGCATCAATGCGAAGGATCAGGATGCCCGCGAATACTCGTGCGTCTTTGTGTTTCTCGATGTCTCGAAACGATCGACTACCGGGAAGGTGTCCCAATTCGGCAACGTTTGGTCTACTAATTCGATACATGATTGCCGTCACCGAAAGCCCAATCCCAACCACAATTCCGTATTGAATTCCAACAAGTATCGTAATCAGGAAGGTCACGATACTGATCACGCCATCGATTCTCTTTAGCCTCCAAAGCTGCCTCATGGTGTGTGCATCAAACAGTCCGAACGCCGAAACGATAATAATTGCCGACAGAACTGTAATCGGTAGGTATCGGATCAGCGGCATCAGAAAGAGCAACGTAAGACCAACAAGGACCGCCGCAAATACGTTGGCCATCGGAGTTTTTGCACCTGCTTCGTCATTAACGGCTGATCGCGAGAAGCTTCCTGAAACGGGAATCGACCGAAACACACTACCTACGAGATTGGCCATACCCATGGCAAACAACTCTTTGTTTGGGCGGATGGAATACCGATTCTTTGCCGCGAAGACCTTCCCAAGGGACACAACGGTCATAAACTGAACGAGTGCAAGCGTCACTGCGGTGACCAGCAGGTCACCGATATCCGAGACGGCGATATCTGGAATACCCGGAATCGGTAAGCCCCGTCGAATTGATCCGACAATTGCCAAACCTTCTTGATCAAGCGAAAAAAACCAGGCGGCAGCAGTCCCAAGAATCACAACAACAAGTGGCCCCGGAGCGCGCGGCAGCCGATCTTTAAGGAATAGAAGACCCGCGAGCCCGACCAGGCCCACCCCGAATGTGAGCCGATGTACTTCGCTTATTGAGTCAACGATTGCCGGGATCAACTCCTGAAGTTTGCTTGTGCCGGCAACCTCGAGTCCCATCAAGATCCCAAACTGACTAAAGCCGATAATCAAGGCAGCACCAGACGCAAAACCTGTGATGATTGGGCGTGAAAGCAGGTTGACGAGAAACCCGAGCCTACCAAGACCCATCAGTATCTGAATGGCACCAGCCATCAACGCAAGCAGGATTGCCAACTCGATATACCGTGCACTCCCGGGCGTTGCAATACCCGATAGAGCCGCAGCAACGATCAACATATCTATGGCAACCACTCCTCCTGCCAACTGTCGCGACGTACCAAAAATCGGATAGACAAGTAGCGGTACGAGGGAAGCATACAACCCGTAGATCGGCGGAACACCAGCCAGCAGCGCGTACGCCATGCTCTGCGGCACAAGCATGACACCGACCGTCAAACCCGCGACCAAGTCGCTCCTAAACAGTGTCCTATTGTAAGTTGAAAGCCATCGACTAACCGTAAAGACACGGAGCAGAATTGGCTGCTTTTTTGTACGATTATTCATCCTGGGTTCCGATCACCATTTAAGCCACTCGATGTTGACGGTATCACCAGGATTCGGCGCTTCATCTCCATCGGGAAGATGGATAATACAGTTTGCGTCTGCGAGTGATTGCGAAACGTGAGAGCCTTGGGCGCCAGCGGGAAGTACGCGCAACACTGCCGAGTCATCGACGGTAGCCACCCCGCGGGCAAAATAGTACAAGTCCTTGTGCTTCTTTATCGTGCCATCAAATACGGCTGGAACAAGTTCAGGCCCGATCGTCTTGGCGTTCAACATCTGTCTGATACTCGGACGAACGTACTGTTCGAAGCAAATTGATGCTGAAACCGGATTTCCGGGCAGCATGAATACAGGGATACCAGCAAGAAGTCCAAACGCCAGCGGTTTGCCTGGGCGTTGTCGGACTTTCCAGAACGGAACAGTCATGCCCATCGTTTCGAGCTGCTGGCGAACGAGGTCATAGTCTCCAACAGACGCGCCACCCGAAATCACGAGGGCGTCTGGCGAATCCCCGGTCATTACTTCGTCTACCAAATGGCTAATCGAATCCAGGTTGTCACGCAGGACACCGACCGTAACCACCACCCCGCCTGATGCCACAACTTGCGCTGCTAGTGTAGGGCCGTTCGAATTGCGGATTTGCGCCGGGCCGGGTGTTTCTTCTACTGAAACCAATTCATCACCGCTGGAAAAGACGGCAACTCGCGGTACCCTACCTACCTCTACCTCGTGGAAGCCGAGCGTTGCCAGAATCGCAATCGTTCCCGGAGTGACCATCGCCCCAGCAGGCACGACCTCTTGCCCCGATCGGATATTGGAACCCGTTCGCCGGATATTGGCCGCCCGCGGCACGTCCTTGTCAATTGCAATTTGGCCCCCTGCTTTCGAAACAAACTCTTGCTGGATAACCGTATCCGCTCCGTCGGGAATCTGCGCACCGGTCATGATCCGCATGCACTCGCCACGACTGATCGTTTGTTCGGGTTTCACGCCACACGGGATCTCGCCAATGACCGTCAGCAAGGCTGGCTGTGGCCGAAGGTCTTCATGCCGGATGGCATAGCCGTCCATCGCCGAGTTGTCAAACGGCGGAATGTTTTCGGAGCTAACGATTGGGCCAGCCAACGTACGCCCGACAGCCAACCCGAGCTCAACAGTTTCTGCCTCAAGCGGGTCAATTGCGTCTCGGATAATCGAACGCGCTGCGGATACGCTGATTAGCGTTTGGTCTGGTTGAGACATTCGGGAGAACGGGAATCGAATTGAGGAGCAGCGACGCGCGCCACTTTCGTAACAAAAAGATAACAAACTTCGCGATCACGCAGGGCGGAGTTCCTTTTCTGCCCAATCCAACTTTGCTGGGTCGTCTATGTACGTGGCCGCAGTGGCCGCAGCGTCTGATACTTCGTGAAAGAAGCAGTCATCGCCAATTTTTTCGACAACGCCCGCGCGACGCATGATGTCGCGAATCGGACCTTTAGCCCCCGCGAAGAGCACCTTGATGCCGCGTTCTTTCAGACTTGAAAGTTGCTCTCCCAAGACGTGAAGCGCCGTTGAGTCGATTCGGTTGACGGGATACAAATCAAGAATCAACACGCGGGTTGGCGGCGTCGTTGACGTTACTTCCTTAATTCTGGTCTTGACGTATGCGCTATTCGCGAAAAAGAGTGACGCGTCGACACGCAGTATGACAATGCCCGGTTGCGTGATCGCGTCATGAAAACGCTCGACATTTCGAAACGTGTCCGTTCCAGGAAGCCGCCCCATCAGTGCCGTGTACGGCCGCGAGGACGCATGCAAAACCATCACAAGAGACAAAACGATTCCTACAAGAATCCCAGATTCGATTCCAAAACCGACGGTACCCAAGAAGGTGACCGCCATCAAACCGAAATCCTGTCGATCAACTTTCCACAAATACTTAATCTCTTTCACGTCGATCAGGCCCATCACGGCTAGAATAATAATTGCTCCCAGAACGGCTTTCGGAAGAAACACAAACAATGGCGTCAAAAAGAGCAAGGCCAAGGCAACGACACCCGCCGCGACAAGCGTGGCCACCTGGGTCTTTGCACCAGCGTCGGCATTAACGGCTGTTCGAGAGAAGCCGCCAGTATTGGGAAAAGCCGAAAAGAACGACCCGACTATTTTCGCCATTCCAAGCGCAAGGAGTTCTTTATTGGCGTCCAGGTCATAGCCATTCCTGGAGGCATAGTACTTTGCGATTGCAATGCTCTCGATAATTCCGATCGCTAGAATTGTCAACAGTCCAGGGAGGAGCTGTCGAATCTCGGAAAGTGTACCAGTAGGAAGCTTAGGTGCTGGTATCCCTGCAGGCACCTTACCAACGATTGCCACTCCCTGGGCGTCTAGAGCGAACCACCATGTCACCGCTGTTCCTAACACAAGAACAACCAATGCAGATGGAAAAGATGGCTTCCAGCGCCTCATTGAGATCATGATTACCAAGGCTGCCAAACCAATAGCCAAAGTAGTTCCGTGAGTGGATGACAGGTTCTCAAAAACCGAGCGAGCAATTTCGATGACACGGTCGGAACGCCCCACATCAAGACCGAGAATGTGCTTGACCTGACCGACGCCGATTATTATAGCCGCAGCGGAGGAGAATCCTGCAAGCACCGGCCGCGAAAGAAAGTTGGCGAGGAAACCTGCACGCACCAAGCCCAATACAACCTGCACAACTCCTGCCACCAGCGAGAGCAAGACCGCCAAGGCGATAAACTTCTGGACATCACCTCCGGCCAGTGGTGCGACGGCAGATGCCGTAAGGAGCGACGCCAGTGCGGTAGGGCCGACCGCAAGTTGTCGACTCGTTCCCAGCAAAGCGTAGACAATAAGCGGAAATAGGGCAGTATACAGCCCGTAAATCGGCGGCAACCCTGCAATCAGTGCATAGGCCATCCCTTGCGGGATCAGGATTACCCCAACCGTCAATCCTGCGACAAGGTCTCCACGAAACAGCCGACGCTCATAACCCTCAAGCTGTTGAGCCAGTGGCAAAAAGCTTAGCCTTTTTAGAAATGCGCTCATTTACTAAACCATACAGGGCGATTCAACTGCGAACAAAGGGCAACTGAAATACTCATCCTTCGTCGAGTACTTTGCAGGTCAATGCTAGCAACAACCCGCCGGATCGTAGCGCAGTCTGCCCGGACGACGAGACTGTATGAAAGTCAAACGTCTTAAAACCAACTCGCCCGAGCGGAGTCGTTTCCGTCGGGCGAGTGTTTTGGTAGGCTAGGCGGTAACGGCTTCGCCGGTCTCGATCGCTCCATGAAGATGGTACGTATCAATCGTATCGTCCACGTACTTGACGTCGTAGCCCTCGGCTGCAAGGTATGATGCTGCAGCAGCAGCCCTCGCCCCACTTCGACAGTGAATCAGCAACGTCTTGTCAGACGGAATCCGATCCTTGTAGGTTGGAAGCCGGGTGTATGAAGCATTAATTGCGGATGGGATGTGCACCTCGCTGTACTC
>CBDTVC010000151.1:0-6636 GCA_965363925.1 uncultured bacterium
AGTGATCAGTGATCAGTGATCAGTGATCAGTGACCAGTGATCAGTGACCAGTCTAATTCCAGCTTTACCGGTGGTTGTTATGCGCATATTTATTGCTCGGGGCGTCGCACTGTTGCTCGTGGCCGCCGTTGTCTTGGTTGTCGCAGGATGCGACTCGAACGATAATAACAATCGCGACCTCAATGGCACCTGGAACGGCCTCGGTAGCTCGGGCGGAGGTCAAGTTCAGCTTACCTTGAACCTGACCGACACCAACGGCGCCGTTACTGGCACCGCAGTGCTGGTAACAAACCAATCGTTCAACCTTACAGCAGTGGGTACCTTTGACGACCCCAAACTTGACATTAGCATCACTGGTGGACCGACCGCGGCAGCGTTTGACGCCAGGATGGCGGACAACGGCGACACGATCGCAGGCTCGCTTACTGGGGTCGGAAATCCAGTGACGATTGCCTTAAAGCGGCAATAAATCTGCCTCCGTACTTGGAAGCGGTTTCCCCGTACAGTTGTATAGGGCAAGTGGGATATCAGGCCCGGAAGACGGTTCGTAGTTCCCGCCATCTTTCACGATGATCGATAGTTAGGACACATTTGAATCCACCGAGGTACCTCGGGAAAGCAGTAGCTACGGATTATCATGTCCACACATTGTTGGCAAGTTGCCATCCAGGAGAGCAAGCGACGGGTCGATTTCGACCTTCGCAATGTTCGATCAAAAAAATTTCGGGACACCAGTGAGCTGAATCGACGACGGACTTTGTTACGGTGTAGTCTCCCCATTATTGGTCCCGTGACACGACCCGGCATGATGCGACAACACCCAAATGAAGGACCGGCTTCAGCCGGCGTCACTCACCAACTGCTTTCAAGAAAGCATCCTAAAACGCCCGGATGTTCGAAAGCGGAATATCGGGGTTTATCGTGTTGCCGATGAAGAACACCACACTAACAAGAGAACACCAACCGTTGGTGGCGAAGGGTGCACACCGGGCGCGTGTAGAAAAAGCCTGGTCATGCTAGAATTCGACATTCCAATCAACCCTGAACCGCGTCCCGGTTTGTCTCGTCGTCGCGCTGGGAGATTCAAGTTCGACCCCCTCAATCCTGTAGAGCCTGGCAGTCAGGTTCTGACCTGATCCAAGCACGTACGCGACACGAAGTTCGTGCCCCGAAAAATTACTGGACTGCGTGATCGTGGACGAACCCCATCGTAGCCAATCGTCCTGGGCAAAAGGTCCGACGACCGCATACTTCTCGATATGCGCATACGTATATCGGACGAGAACCTTGCCTGATTCGGACAGACTTCCAGCTTGAGCCGACACGACATACGCGGTTCGTTCATCACGGTTATCCAAAGATTCACGGTAGTCTTCGGTATTGCGCGTCACGTCTACGCCGACCCGAATCGGCCAGGAAAGATCCGAATAAGTCGCCGATACTCCGCCAGTCAGAAACGTGTAGTCCAGGTCGCTCAGCCGTTCATCTTCCGCATCGCGATTCTCGCGGATCCCTGAAAGCGAAATAGCTGCCACAAAGTTCAGATTGTCCCGCGATCCGGACACAATAACCTGACCAGTCACCATACGCGACTGATCAAACAGTGTGTTGCTTTGCGGGCGATCAAGAATAAACAGACCTGCACGACCCTCAACCGCAGTGGCTTCGGCTTTGTAAACGCGTACTGAGCCCGCGACACCGTCGAGCGAGACATCGTCGTCCCAAAAAAGTTCGTTCTGGTGCCAGAACGGATTGCTGTTCTTGCCGAACCAGACCGACGCTTTTTCAAATGTCATTCGGGCGTACAGTCGATCCAGCGAAAGCGGCGCGGTCTTGAATTCATCTCCGAGCGTAATATGCGGTGACTGCCTCGACGCCGGGTCGCCAGTGCGCAACCGCCAACCCAACTGGAGATGCTCGTTTCGCTGGTAGGCCATTCCGAACCGCCCGCGAATCCGCAGACGGTCCCTGTCGTCGCGGAAGGAGCCGTCTGATCGTTGGGAACTTCGGTCCAGCTCGACGCGCCCCCGGAAATCGCCAAAAAAGTGGAGCCGATCTGAATTGGAGTCCTGAGCGGCCGAGTCGACGCCGACGCACGGCATAATGAGAAGCGTCAGCAGCACTGCAGTACATCTCATGTGACGTCCTCTTCTTATACGATCGTGCGCGGCGCGAAGCTCATCTGCGTGAACGAGTGTTTGTAAGGTGACTCGCCAATCTTCCTGATCTTGCCAACACCCAGTTTGTAACGATAGTTGTTCGAAATCGGATCTGGTACCCGTGCGACCAGGCTGTTAGCGGGATTTTTTGCGTGCAAAAAAAACATGAACGCTACGCCCTCTCGGATAGCCGGCGTAACGACGGCAACCGCCTCCACTCGAGCAGTTTCAAACCGGATGTGCCCCGCCTCCTGCAACTTTGTGAACGACGCATCCTCAGGTGTCGCTGCAACAAACCCACTGTGCTGAACAGGAATCCGATCGCTTTCAGCAACGACGCGATCGCCCGACTCGATCCCGCGAGAACGAGCATCTTCCGGATGAATCTCGACGAAATTCTCTGGCCACCGGTCCATGATTTGTGGTCGGCGCAACATGTCGTCAAAACCAGACTGCCAAATCTCACCAACGCGACCGTTGGTGATCCAAAGCTCATCTCCTCGCGGTGTCATGTATTCATAGAAATCAGCAAAAAGCTGCCACGGCGACTTCATAAAATTCGCCTTGCCTGTCTGCGAATTGAACGCGGTCATGACCTTGGAATGAATCGTCGGCCCCTCGGGCGTACCTAGCTCCAACGTCGAGTCGTGGAGCCGCTTTGTGCCGACCAGCGCTCCGTCCTCATAGCGTATTGGTCCCTGGATGCCTGTTGTACCATATTCACCGAGAAGGTCGTGGCCACGCTTTCCCGACTTCCGGGCAAGCCAGACAAGCGGCATGTAGTCTTTTCTGGACCCGCGTGTGAAGCGGGCGGCTTCTTCGAACACGTCGTTTGAATCGTCCCAATCGAATCCCTCAAAACCCATTCGCTTGCCAATCTGGGCAGCAATCCACCAGTCCGGACGCGCTTCTCCAGGCGGGTCGTAGAATTTTGAGTACAGCCGGATACGGCGTTCCCCATTTGCGCGCGTAAAATCATCTTCACCCCAGGTCGCGGCCGGGAAGATGATATCAGCGTAGACGGATCCTATCGGTTCGCGCAGATAAATGTCCTGATCGACAAGAACCATGTCTCCAGCGTCAGCACGCCGAATCAACGTTTCGGCAGCATCATCGACGTTCGTAATCTGGTGTTCGCTTCCGCGCGTCAGGCGGTGGAACGTTTTCATGAGACCCTGAGACGCCGTCATGCTTCCGATCCACGTCGTGCCAACGGCCCACGCAAATCTAACGTGCCCCGATTCCAGCCATCGGTCAAGATCAAGCGGCTTGCGACGCCGACCTGCGAATTTTTCCGGAGATTTTTCGAGCGGATAACGTCCGCCCTTGATGCCGCCACGCTGATGACCCCCGAACCGGGAAATCATTTGCCCGGGTCGATTGCCCGTACCGCACAGCAGGGCAAGAGCAGAAATCGAGGCAGTGTTCAGATAGTTGTTCGACCAGTAGCAACCCTTTTCGATACCGATCGACGTCTTGGGACGTGTTCCGTCAAGGCGTGGCTTGGCCATCAGTTCAGCCGCCCTCAAGATAGCAGCCGCCGGCACACCAGTGATGCGAGCAGCGTTCTCGAGTATCGACTCCTCCTGCGCCAATAGCCACTCACGGTAGTCTTCGAAACCCTTGGTTTCAAAGGCCCCCCATGTCGTTCTCCACTGCCAGGGCGTATTGCGCGTCCCCTGTCCGAATCCCGAATCCGTTTCCCACTTGTTGTTCGTATACCGGTCAATCCAGGAACGATCCTCCCAACCATTCTCAACGATGATCCGGGCGATTGCAAGGTGCAGCACCGTATCCGTACCGGGGATTATCCATAGATGCAGGCCTCCCGACTTTTCAGCATACGCCACGCCCGTGGTTTTTCGCGGCAAGACAAAAATCACCTTCATGCCGCGCCGGATTCCGTTCATGATCCATTGATTCCAGATGATCGTCTTCGTTTCAAACGGATC
Source organism: uncultured bacterium (assembly GCA_965363925.1). Classification (GTDB taxonomy): domain Bacteria; phylum Bacteroidota; class Rhodothermia; order Rhodothermales; family JABDKH01; genus JAGQWL01. The sequence continues at coordinate 4,112 of CBDTVC010000151.1, forward strand.
AGTCCCAGAAATCAAAAGCGTATCGGCAATCGACCAGTCCTCGAACGAAGCTGCGAAGTTGTCGAAGCCGGTGTCGCGCATTCCAGGAGTGGCTTCGGCGACCGACGGATTGTCGTGCCAGGCGAAGGCCGGTGTTTCGATGTGCCGAAGAGCCAGTTTTGTCAGCGCGTATGTGTTCTCGAAGAACTGATACGAAAACATCTTCATGGCCCATGCATGCTCGCCATGTCGATTGATTACGTGCTTTGACACGTCGGCAACCACATCGAGGGCAACATCCCAGGAAACGGGTTCCAGCTTACCATTGATGCGCATCAGTGGTGTCTTCAACCGATCAGCGGTGGGCGTGGCGGGATTGTAGCACTTCTTCGCGAGTGACCCACCGCGAATGCTGTGATCACCGGTAAGGTTTACAGCCTTCGTTTCCGGATCGGGAATAATGACCACATGCTGTTTCTCGCCGTCAGCGGTAACCACATTGTGCTGATTCGGACTTATCCAGTACCCAGCGTTTGCATTTCGTGGGAAATCCACGCCGAACGCATTTTGGTTGGCTTCCGGTCCTCCACTTGTCCCAACAGGCCAGCGATAAACTTTGTAACCGCAACCCACAATGCAGTAGTCGCATACCGTGTTAATGACATCAGCATCTGGAGGCGGCAACGGGACGCGTTCATCCGCCGGACGAATTGTTCGCTCTTGATCGGCAGTTGAATTCATGACTTCACTCCCGCACGTTTGCGATTCTGCCGTAAATGAGTCCCATCATACCGGTTGCGTAGATCCATCCGTCATCCGACTCCAAAACAACCTGCGGCAGCGATTCTGTGGAATGTCCGGCAATCACCATCCCATGACGCCGCAAATCAAAAGACGTTAAGTGTAACGGACAGGGACCGGCGGCAGCGTATTCTGCGCGGTACGCATTCCCCAGAGGCCCGCCCATGTGGGGACAGGTCGCGTGAAACGCAATAACATCTTTTGCCGGTCCAACGCCTCCGCCTGATTCCCCGTCCATCTGAACCAAAAAACAACCGGAGTTTTCGTCCGGATACTCAAAGTGGATCGGCGTATGTCGACGGATGTCCTCCAGTTTTGCCACACGAAGCCTCGGATAAGAGGCGACCCAGGCTGGCATTGCCGTCGCTCGTGACACGCCGGGCGCACCCATGAGCATAACAGTTATCGTCGCGCCACTAGCTTGATGCAGAAAACTTCGGCGGGTGATCGCACTTCGCAGCGCGCAGTCTTTCAGGGTACTCTGTGATAGATCAGTCATTACTTATTGCCGGATGCATCTGAATAATCGAACACTCCGTACCGCGGGAGAACCGGGCGATCCATTCTGATTTCGTCACCTGTCAGGCTCTCCATAAACGAGACGAGTTGTTGCTCCTCGGTTGATGTAAGGCCGAGCGGCTGGATAAGGGCCGACTTGGTGCCGAAGTCAAAATTTCGTTTCACCTGATCCTCGCCGCCGCCAGCGTTGTAGAACTCGACAACTTCTTCAAGCGTGTAGAATGCACCGTTGTGCATATACGGCGCCGTAAACGTCAGGTATCGCAGAGACGGAGTGCGGAATTTGCCCATGTCGTCAGTGCGCTTCGTTTTGTAGTAGAGCCCAAGGTCTGTTTTTGTTTGGCGGTAGATCTCTTCCGGCACGCCCTTGGAATACTGCTCATAGCGGAATGTGATCTGGCGGGATTGATCCTGCTCAAACGCGGGATTCTCGTCTACACCGAGGTTGTAGTATTTTTCATCACTCAGGAGCGGTCCGCTGTGACACTGAATGCAGCCGGCTTTCCCCTCAAAAAGAACCATCCCAGCGACAGCATCCGGCGACATCGCCGTCGCGTCGCCGCGCATGTAAAGATCGAATGGCGTATCTGGTTGTACGAGCGTGCGCTCAAAGGCGGCAATTGCGCGCCACGCGTCTTCAAGATTCGGCCATCGCGTACCGAAGACTGCGTTGAACTGCTCCACGTACTCCGGAATCTGGCGCAGTCGCTCTTCCATCATATCACGCTCTCCGTTGCCGGATACTCCGCCTGATGCTGCAGAGACAGCCTGGGACTCCAGACTGGTTGATGCGCCATCCCAGAATAACTTGGCGTAATAGGCAGAGTTGACGATCGTCTGGCAGTTACGCCAGTGAGATGTTCCGGCATATCCGCGGCACAAGTCACTACCATCTGTCCATCCGAAATCGTCACTGTGGCAATCGGCACAGCTGATACTTGCATCTCCTGAAAGACGGTTCTCGTAGAACAGCACCTTGCCTAGTTGGACCTTCGGGTCATCCATGATTGGAAAGCCATATTCGTCGACTGACTGGAGGTTGTCTGCCGGAATCGGAGGCGCGCCCAACGCGGCAAGTTCCACAACCGCACTCGTTGAGGACGAGACCTCGATCATCGTTGCCTGATACATGTTGAGATCCGTCGACGCGTGATAACTCAGTGACACAGGCGCCTTCGGATTGACCACGCCCCCGTCATCGACCATAAACCGCATCCCGCCAACGA
>CBDTVC010000152.1:0-6633 GCA_965363925.1 uncultured bacterium
TTCGAGCAGATTGCTGAGTTAGACAATGAGGCCTCCAGCTTTTCCGACACGTCCGTGGTCGGTAACAGCCAATACCTGTATCGTGTAATAGCAAAACATCCTTCAGGACAAGACGCATACTCGTATCCGCAGCGGGTGAATCTCCTGCCCACAGAGCGGTTCAATTTTCTCGGCGAGCCCTTTTCGATTCCCGGCGTCATACAGGCAGAGGACTACGACATCGGTGGAGAAGGCCTGACGTATCACGACACGGATCCGGAGAACGTTCCTAATGCCTATCGACCCGACGAAGGAGTTGATATCGAAGAGCGAGATGATGGTGGATTCCACGTCGGCTATTTAGAACCGGGCGAGTGGGTGGAATACACCATAGATGTTGAGGAGGCGGGGACGTACACGTTCAAATTCTTTGTTGCTTCGCTGGATGGAGGCGGGCGAATAACGTTTAAGGTTGGCGAGACAGGGACGGCTGCTCCAACAATTCCAGACACTGATAGCTGGATGACTTTGCAGGAGATTTCCAAAGATGTTGAACTTGAAGCGGGTCAACAGGTGATGCGGCTTACGATATTCAGGTTGCCGTTCTTCAATATTGATCGTGTAGAAGTAGTAAAGGCGACTCCGACCGGCGTTGCGTCATTGGAAGTCCCGTTGCGCTTTGACGCATATCCGAACCCCGTTTCCACCCAACTTCGTGTTGAGACGGATCTCAGCTCACTTTCGGCAAAATTGGACGTCGTCAACGTGTTGGGGCAAGTCGTACTCTCCGGCAGCGTCGACTCAGAGGAAACGGATTTGACGGTCGCCCACCTGCCGTCCGGTGTATATTTTCTTCGATTAACACGGGACAATGAAGTCTTGCAGCATCGACGGTTCGTAAAACGCTGAACCCCCGGTGGCTGGTCGACTCGGTAAATAGACGCCGATTTGCCGTCACCTCAATTTCTGCCATCTAGTGCGGCGTAATCTCGCCCAAAATTCGCCACGGCGCCGATTTTGACCGAATTCGGTGTAAATGGCAAAGAAATTCCTCTGTTTAGCATATGGACGTTACGGTTTGAAGATAAAACCCGTATGTTTGATGCCAGTGAAAAGGTTTTCAGGAGCATGCAAGATCGCTATCGGGCGTAAAGTTGATTCGACTTGATTTTTGCTATTGAAATCTGCTTTTTAACGGTTCGCATCGCCGGGTGGTCGCACGCCTGATGATGCTCGCCGCATCCAATAGCTGTGTTCGCAAGTGTAATATTATCTGCGAGTGCCGCCTTTTGTCACAAGTAAATCCCAAAAAGCGCTACCATGAGACAAAATGCTACCAAGAGCCTGGCTTTGGCTTTGATGCTTGCCGTAATCGGTGTTTTCGCACCGGCTACAAGCGTCATCGCTCAGGAGCTCGGCGACGACTTCATCTTTTTTGTGAACGGCACGAATGTGCAGGTTCCATCCTTCGACGGCGCAGTTGCTGACGATCCGTTTGACGCCGCGAACAAGGCGTTGAAGATCGAATACGGGGATTGGTCAGAACCAGGTTTCCACTTTTCGCGATCCGTAGGAATTGACATGTCGGCTAATGTCGCTGCGGGTGACACGCTCTCATTCAGAATTCTTTCAGACACAGCGAATGCTGCCCAAGCTGGAAGCATCCACATTATGCTCTTGGACAAGACCGACGATTCGGGCGAAATGGACGGCAGCGCCGATCTAGCATTCCGTTTGCGTTTGAACTTGCCGGCATCTTTTCATGATGGTACGTGGCACGACCTTGTCATTCCGCTTCCAGGCGCAACGTGGCAAGATCAAGAAGACGCAAAAGCTGCGGGCCTTGATGGCCTGGATTCGCTTTGGGCCTATCAGGGCGCGTGGTCAAACAGTGCGAATGGCATTGGTCAAGACGGACTCGGACCCAACACCACAGGCTTCCCTGAATTATGGAAAGAGTTTGAGTGGGCGAACGTTGGCCAGATCGGCCTTCACTTTGACCACGCTAATGGAGGCGGTGCCATCTATCTAGACGATGTCTTCATCGGTGATGGAAGTCTTGACCTCTCTGTAGCTCTCGATCCTCCAGCCGCTATGTCCGGTGTAACGTTTGCCGCTGACGGAGTCGCAAACCTGGTTTCCTGGACGTCTTCTACTGAAATCGGCGGATACAATATTTACGTCAGTGAAAGTGCAATAACTGATGTAAGTGCGGATGGAGTTGCCTTGTTTGGCGCCGCGACTGCAGATGTTACGGAGATACGTCACCAATTCGAGGTGCCTCATCCGTCATTGTTGCCTTTGGAGTTTCACTATGCGGTCGCTAGCCTTAGTAACTTTGGAGTTGTAAATCCAGATGTGAGCGCCAGCACAGGATCCGTTGCGAATTCGGATTTGGTCATCTCTCCTAGGATCACGCAGCTTACCGAAGCAGAAGGAGACGAGTTGTTCGACGCGCTTGGTGCTGGAACGGCTATTCCTGTCGGGCTCGCGGCGTTTGATCCATTTGTTATGGATGCGGCGCATTCTACGCTCACGGAGCTTGCTCCGCCGAGTGATGATGCAGACAACTCCGTTAAGGCATGGTTGGGTTATACAGATCTGAATGAGTTGTATATCTACGCAGAAGTTCGAGACGATTCAACCGAATATGCTGGCGCAGCGATCGCAGCAGGTGACGCGTGGCAGTACGACTCAATCGAATTTGGCTGGGGCAACTACGACATAAGCGATGTAAGCGGATCTCTGCTTGACGGTTCGCCGCATGTGAACATGGAAAGAGGCGACTTTGCCGATTACCAGTTCCGAGTCTCAGGTCACCTCCAGGCCGACGGTTCAGTTGTTGGCCAGACTACCGTCACGGGCGGTTCAGGAGAGAACCCTGCTGGTTCAGGTGCGGTATTTGAACCACTAATGGATGGTGGCAACATTGTCGGTTGGAAATTCCTCGCCGTGATGCCGTTGGATGCAATTCAGAACCCGGATGAAGGCGATGTTGTCTATCCGCTACCTGGACCAAGTGAAATGCGATTGATGCCTTTTACTATTTCAAGCAACGATGCGGATGGCTTAACTCGCGAAACGCAGATTACCTGGAGTCTCCGGGGCAATGTGACGAGCCAGTGGTATAACACGCCCAATCAATGGCCAGTTGTCGCGATGATTGGTCGCGATCTCGCAACGTCAATCGACGGTACTGATGACGTTCCATCTGGATTCGCAGTACATCAGAACTATCCAAACCCGTTCAATCAAACAACAACCATCCGATTTGCTCTTGATGGTGCAAGCGACGTTACGCTACGTGTATACGACATCCTCGGTCGTGTAGTGGCAACGCCAATTGCAGGTCAGACGATGGGTGATGGTGAGCACGTCGTAACGTTTGATGCTCGTACACTTGCTTCCGGGCAGTACCTCTATCGACTCGAGGCTGGTAGCGCCTCACAGAGCCGACGGATGTTGCTGGTCAAGTAGTGCCGGTGGTCGAAAGACCAGTAGCCTACAGAAGTAAGTAGAATGGAAGTCGATGCACACCCCTGCCTTCGGGCAGGGGTGTACTCGGCTCCACCAGTCGCGATTCCCTAGATCACGTCCAACATCTCCTCCAAGGATGCCATTTCTCCGTCGTATTCTTTGCAGTGCCGTGCTCTTCGGCCTGATCGCCACCCCGGTCTTTGCCACCGGTCCAACGGGCAAAATTTCCGGACAAATTGTCGACGCCGGTACAGGCGAGACTCTGCCGGGCGTAAATGTTATTATTGATGGAACCACGATCGGCGCAATTACAGACCTTGACGGCTACTACTATATTTTGAACGTGCCACCGGGCACGTACAACGTAAAAGCGTCGTTTGTCGGCTTTGCGACAGTTAGTGTCGAGAACGTCAAGGTTATCGTCGACAAAACGACGAATGTCGATTTTTCTCTTCCAGAAGAGGTACTGCAAGGTGAAGAGGTCGTCATTATTGCAGAAAGTCCGATCGTGCAGATCGATCGAACGACAACAACTTCTGTTCTGGATAAAGAACAGCTCGCTGCGCTGCCGGTCACCAACCTCGGCGAAGCAATCAATCTTCAGGCGGGCGTGGTCGATGGTCACTTCCGTGGTGGTCGAACGGGTGAAGTTGCTTACCTCGTTAACGGCGTGCCGATCAATAATGCATTCAGCCAGGATGCGTCGTTTGAAGTCGAGCAAAATATGGTCGAGAGTCTTGAAGTCATCAGTGGTGTCTTCAACGCAGAATATGGGCAGGCCCTTTCAGGGATTGTCAACGTCGTCACGAAAGGGTTACCAAGTAGTTGGTCCGGTACATTTCTTGGCACAGTCGGTGCGATTGCAAGTAGTCGCGAAATGGAATTTCTAAAGCGAAATGTGGGCCCCGGCACCGGGTTATCCGCAGATGATTTTGAGTCCGAGTTTGTGCCGTTCTCTGAAGCTGCCACTTTTCCAAATCAGCTCGACATTCAAGCGTCACTTGGCGGTCCAATTATCAAGGACAAGTTGGGTATCCAGGCGTCCGTGCGTTATCTGGATGACAAGTCGTTCTTCATCGGTCGAGACCTGTTTGCGCCATCTGACTCTTCGCAAAACCTCAACTCCGGATTGCCGCGGGAATTGTGGAGCATTGAATCTACTGGCGACGGTGACTTTGTTCCGCTGAATACGACCAACAGACTGTCGATTAACGCCTCACTTTCGTACAACATCTCGTCGAAATTCAAGCTCGACTACAACGTGTTTTTCCAGGACGGGACTTACAAATCTTACAGTCAATCTCAGAAGTACGTTCCGGATGGCATCAACAGCGTTCTGTTCTTCAATCAGACGCATATTGTCGGCCTGCGCTACGCGATTGACAGTCAATCCTTTGCCAACTTGTCGTACAGCTATCTGGATGACAAGACGGATGTTCGGCTGTACGAATCCCCGTTCGATACTCGATATCAGAGTTCGGCCCTCAGCGGTCTTCAGGGCGCCAATGCATTCCAGGTGGGTGGCAATGACCTGTTTACCAGTGACCAGCTGACGCAGACGCACACAATTGTTGGTGACTATTCCAGACAGGTAAACCGCGTTCACCTGATGAAGACCGGAGTCCTGGTTCGCCTGCACAATCTCGACAACTACAATTTCGGAATCGAACGGTCTTTCCGAACGGGCAACTTGCCGCAGCCATCGCCTGATCAGTTTTCGGACAATCTGCTTCAAGCGAAGCCCAAAGAATTTGCCGTCTACATTCAGGACAAGATGGAATTCAAAGGCTTGATTGTTAACGCCGGACTTCGGTACGACTATTTTGACCCGGATTATTTGATTCCCAACGATTGGTCGCAGGCTTCAGACGTGACAATTCCGGACCCTGCCAACCCGTCGGTCCAGATCAGCAATCGCAAACAAGCAGATATTGAAATGCAGGTGAGCCCGCGACTCGGTATTGCGTTTCCAATTTCGGCAACGGGCGTGATGCGATTCTCTGCTGGCCTGTTCTTCCAGATTCCTGCCTTCAGCCAACTGTACGCAAACCCCGAGTACGAGATCAATCCGCAAAGTTCATCCAACACCTACGGCAATGCGGGCATCCAACCGGAACGGACACTCTCGTTCGAAGTCGGGTTGCAGCAAGGTTTGACGGACGACATGGGCATCGAGCTGACGATCTTTTCGAAAGATGTCAGAAACCTGACCGGGCAGGAAATTCTTCGCGATCCCAACGGCAACTTTGCGGTTCGGGCGATCAATCGTGATTACGGTACAATTCGTGGTGTGACGGCTTCTCTCTTTCAGCGGTCAAACGGTCCGGTAAGCTGGACGCTCGACTATACACTCCAATTTGCCGAAGGAACGGCGTCAAGCCCGGGTGAAGCATTTGGTCGCCAACAGGCCGGTCTTGAAAATATCCTGTCGCTTGTTCGCCTCGATTGGGACCGGCGTCACGTCCTGAACAACACGCTCTCGATTTCCCCGATGGAGGGACTGGACGTGACCTTCATCAACAGGCTCCAGGGCGGCACGCCGTATACAACGGTTAGAAATTTCGTGTCATCGACCCTCAAGAACAACGGCACGCGGCCAATGATCTTCGGGACAGACATGAGACTGTTCTACAAGCCTAGTTTCCTGAAGGTGGATACACAGCTGTTTGTCCAGGTCCGAAATCTCTTCGACACGGTTCAGGAAGTCAATGTCTACTCGGATACCGGACGTGCCGACGAATCTGTGCAGCTTGAGTTGTTCCGGCGTGCCAACACGGCGGTCGGTGGACTTAACACGCTGGATGAGTTTTTCTACCAGCAAGGAAATTTCGGTGCTCCACGCAGAATCAGTCTTGGATTGAACTATCGATTCTAGGAATCCACTGCTCGGGAATACCAGTTCATACATCCGGCTCGCAAGTCGGTCAGTCAACGATTCATACATGAACACATTGTCTGTGCGCACGCCTCTCTTACTGTGTTGCGTCATTCTGTTTGCCTCGCCTGCTCTTGCCCAAACCTGGCCGGGAAGTTCGATCCCACGTAGTTTACGCGGCAACGAGGATGTAATCGCTCGCGGTATTCTCGATGGCAATCTTATCGAAACGAATTTTCGGAATCACGGCGAGATGTCCCGTTGGGATGACTTGCCCTGGGGTGTCTGGCCACGGGGAATCG
>CBDTVC010000153.1:0-6618 GCA_965363925.1 uncultured bacterium
CAAAAAGTATACTCAACATCACTCCTGTGTGTCCTGCACTCAGTGTGTGTCCCCGTGTCGTCCATGCGGCACAGGCAGAAGGTGCTCAGATTCTGAAGGGAGCCAATGCGCGCGTTGAAAGAACCATCCGCGAAATCCGGGAGGCACAGGCTGAAAAATCTGCCACGCGAGAAGTGAGAGAACAGCTTGACCGTGCCCGTACCAAGCTTGAAGAGAAGGTTCGTGCCGCAGAAGCTAAAGCCGTTGAATCACCCAAACAGGAATCACGCCAGGGTGCCCCGGCCGAACGCGGAAGCTCGAAAAAATCTGGAACCCACAAAGCTCGGTCTGGAAATAAATTGCGATCAGGATCGCCCGACGAGAACGGTCCGGCAAGCGGTCCCATACAAGTTGGTGATCAGGTCGTCATCGACGGCAGTCACACTGCTGTAGAGGTTCTGTCGATCGCGAGGAAGGAAGCGGAGCTTGCGTTTAATGCTGGCCGCATGCGTGTCAAATTGAGCCGCCTTACCAAAGTGTCCGGCCCGCGAAAGCAATCGGTAAACGTCACGAGGATTCGCGACCAAAACGAACGGGGAGACGTCGTCGCTAGCGGACTCGAGCGCAAAATCGACCTGCGCGGTTCACGCGTTGACGAAGCAATCGGGGCTGTTACGCGTTTGATCGACGAAGCCATCGCCGCCGGCCTCCAGTCTGTCGAAATATTGCACGGCAAGGGTACTGGAGCGCTTAGAAAGGCCATCCGCGAAAACCTGCTGGCTCGATCGGATGTGCGGACGGTTGAAGATGCTCCGATTGAAGCAGGTGGTGCCGGTATTACGGTTGTGACGATCTAGTCGTTACCACAGCGTCGATTGTCCAAGTGTTGCGGAAACAATCGGACCAATCTTCCGCTGTAGGAACTTTCACGTGCTGATACCCGTGATGCTGTTAGTGCCAAGACTGTTTGCCAATCCAACCAAGAGCCCCAAAACGATCTGGGCGGTTGCATCAAGCAATTCATCACTGCATTGTAGTTTACAGCGATGGCCGTGTAGCAATTCCAAGCGCCATCCATACGCAGGTGTTTTTACCGATTCACACGTTCCTCAGAATCACACATCGTTCAGAAAATGCCTAGCCGTTATCATATTCAATTTCCGCAAAACGACGCGAATGATCTTAACCAGGACGAAGTTGCCTTCTTTTTGGTGGAAGGCGATCAAAGACTGCAACTTCGCTTCCACGACTACGACCAGATATATCGACGTCCCGGACTGTATGAACAGATCTTTTACGAACGACTGAAATGCAACTCGCCGCAAAAAGTAGGCGAGCTCCTTAAACACACGCTGGACGGTGCTGAAAAGAACTTCACTGAACTCCGCGTTCTTGATTTGGGTGCTGGCAACGGGATGATGGGCGACGTTGTCAAAAAGTACGGCGTTGCGAGACTAGTCGGTGTTGACATTATTCCCGAAGCTAGAGATGCATGCTACCGGGACCGGCCGGGCATTTATGACGACTATCACGTTGCCGACTTTACCAATCTAAACGCAGAGCTAAAAGAAGAACTCGAGGACTGGTCGTTTGACTGCCTTACAACCGTCGCAGCATTAGGGTTTGGTGACATTCCGCTCTCCGCGTTCTTTCAGGGACTGCAATTTGTCCAAACGGGTGGTTGGGTTGCCTTCAACATCAAGGAGACGTTCCTGGATAAATCCGACATGTCTGGTTTTTCTCGATTCGTTCGCGAACTGATATTCTCAAAATATCTGGACATCTATCATCTCGAAAGATATCGTCACCGACTGTCAATTGAAGGTTCTCCGCTCTACTATTTCGCCTTGGTTGCGCAAAAAACGGCGCCCATTCCGGACGACTTTCTGGAACGCTACGATATTGCCCATTGAGACCTGTCGCCAACGATTAGCTAACTGGCAATAGAGTGCTACCTGCTGCGCTAAAACACAATGTTCATTAGCGAAGCGCCAACAACGTACCGACCGCCTTGTCCGCCACCCGTGGTTGATGGTGTTGCAGCAACGCCGAGGTCCATGCGGTACGGCCCAATGTGGATGCCGAATCCGAATGCTAACGTCAATGCACCCGATCCGCCGATCTGTGCGCCGGCCCTGACTGGAAGTCGAAATACACGACCTCCCAATCGGTACTCCGCGCCAACATGCATTGAAGGATTCCTCGAAACGTTTCCGGGTGCTGTGTTGAGCGCAACCGAACCACCCGCCGTGAGTAGCGCCTTGCCGCGCAGCGCGCGCAACGTTGAACCCATGTGCATTCGGGTTGGCAGAGCAGTCGTGAACGATCCGGGGACTGATACGGTCTCTTCATAAGCTGTACGCGCCAAACTGTCGATCTGGCTGGACAGGTACTCGCCAAAGTCGTTGTCGAAGTCTTCTCTTAATTCCGAGAGATCGAGCTCAATCCCGTCAAATCGGAATTGTTCGTTTACAGGTGCATAAGTGGCTGCGTCGCCTTTCCACGTGATCGATCCTATGTCCGTCACACTTGCTGCAATTTCCACTCGATTTGAATAAGCGTAGCGTGCACCAAGATCCGCCCCAAAACCAGTTCCGGAAAACTCAAACGGGTTCGGTGAGAAACCACCACTACCAAAAGGGTCGTTCCGAAAGAGGTTTACTTGCGAAAGGACGTCTCTGTTTACGCTTCCGGCAGACTGTATCTCGTAGTCAAAGTCGTGAACAACTGACGTAGAGGTCACCGTTGCGTTCGATGTTAATCGCATTCGTGAATAGTCTGACCCAAGCACCAGTCGGGGAGTGATGCCAACTGACAGTCTTCCGTCCATGAACGTACGAGCAACGCCGAATGAGATATCGGTCATGTTGGTCATGGACATGTCAGCGTTTAGGGGTAGAGTCCGCTCTTCGGCTGTGCCAACGACGAGCAGGTCGATCCATCCGCCATTGATTCCAAGCTGACCATACGTCCGCGTTCTTGCCGCAACTCCGAAGCCCCAATCGTTAATTCGAAAGGCAACAGCAATGGGAACCGTTTCAGCCTGAATCCCGATTCGTTTAATCGTTTGCATTGCCGCGCCGCCAAACCAGTCTTCTACGATCTCACGACCCACTTCTTTTGAGATGAGGCCGCCGCTGGTAAATGCGTCATTGTACGCTCGGAACTGGACCAGGGGACCGCCAGCAAAAACGGATACTCCACCAATCGAGATCCCGAATCGTCGGAATCCAGCGTTTTCACCAGCAAGACGAGCCGGATTTAAATTGATTGCATCCTGCCCGACAACCGATGCCGGGTTTGCGCCTCCCAATCCGATGTTTCGCGCACCGTGTGCTTCGAGTTGAGCGGCGGCCGGGTTGGCGATCGCCAATGATGCCAGTGCAAGCCCGGCAATCAGTAAGTGTGTGTGGTGGGTTTTCATGGGGCGTTACTGGCCTACATTAACAGTGATATCAAAGTTGCCGCTTAGGGAGAGTTCGATCTTGTCATCAGAACGAATGCGGCCAATGCCCGAACTTCCGGTCGCGGCTGTCATATTCAGCCGCACGGTCGTGGCACCTGCAATGACATTAAGCTCTTCTGCCGTGACCGCTATTGAACTCGAACCAGAGCTTGCAAGGGTTGTAAATCCGATTCCGTCTGTAACACCGGCGCTGATAGAAAAGGCGTCTGCTTCGGCATTTGGCAAGGTCATCAACACGTCGCCGTTTTGATCGACAAACTCAAGACGAACGGAGACACCTAACGGCATTGCATTCGTGTAATCCAGCAGCAGTTCCGCCTGATTAACTTCAAAGTTTGAACCGGGCTCAGACAAGTCGGCGAGGCTCGACAAATCCGCTTCGATGTCTTTTCGAATAGCGAAAGACTCGCTGATCGCCAACGGTATCGAGACGTTTAATCCGGCGTCGAGTAAAAAGTCATCCTGGATCCGAACCTTTCCACCTTGTGGATGGAAGATCGCCCGGCCAATAAATCGAATGTTTTTCGGAAGGTTGCCAACAAATTCAGTAATTGACGAGTTGTTTTCGTCCAGCATTACTGTGCGTTTTACAACTTTCCCGATCGTCCCTGATCCAGCCACATCAAGCCGAATCATGTCGGATTCGCCAATCATTGAACCCCTTGCAGAAAGCGGATTTGCACTCGCCTGTGCGGTGCTGACTGCCTGGTCACCAGATCCACCGAGGTACATCTCGGTACCGTCTTCCGCAACACCAACGATGGCACCAAACAGGACAAAATCTGCTGCAATGTCGGTCTTGATGTCGAATGCGATTTCTGCGCCGGCTAGCTTGAGTCCCGTGATCCCTGCTTCGCTTAACTGATCCAGGCCGAGCTCTGTTACCTGCGCTTCAGCGTCATCCATCAGGTCAAGCATGCCGTCTTCGTTGGCGTCCGTTCCGAGTTCGACATTAACTGGAGCGATGTTCGCTACGAGTTCGCGCGGTACTATATCATTAACTGCGATTGATCCGGAGATCTTATCTGATACGTTTATGGTTCGTACGTCGCCAGCGTTTTCCGAAACGGCACTCAGGTTGTACGACAGTTGATCACCGGTGGCATAGATCCGTCTTCCCGTCAAATCAATCGAGACGACATTCGAACGGATGCTCGATCGTGGCATTCCGCCAGGGATCGTGATGACGAGTGAATCCTCTGGTCCATAATTCCCATCGCGTATTCCGGGGAAGGAAAGCTGAACCGTGTTCAACGAGATGTCCAATTCGTTGATGAGTTCTTCGATTATCAATTGGCCGCTTTTGAGCTCGACATAATCGGTTGGATCGGGCATCGAGATGTCAGGAGCGTCGAAGCTGAACGTCGAGCCTTCTTGTACAGCCTCACCCGCCGGGCGAATAAGAATGCTGCTGATCTCGGTGGTTGCACGCATGTCAACGTTGATCGCGTCAACGGCTGCAATACGAACAGGTGAATTGCTGCCCGGAGACGACGCGAACACGATCGTTTCCAGATCAGCGGCGACGCCGTTTGCACCCAGAGGTAGGTTGATTACTGAACTGGCACGGGCTGGTATCGATTGCCCTGATGTCTGAGCCACAACGTGGCCGGCCGGGAATTGACCTACCGCTCCGACGTTTCGGATCTGAAGCTGGTCGATTGTAATGGGCACCGGCAGGTCGTTTGTGACCGTAAGGGTAAATTGGCCGTCGCTTGTCACCGCCCCATGAAAGTCATATTCGTTTTCAACCGTCAGACTTGGTTGTGAAAGATCAACCGCATCTTGAGTTTGAAGCGTCTCAAGCGTGAAGGCACTGTAATGTGTTTCAGTGATCGACGCTGCGATTCCAACGGAAATCGGGTTGAGCAAAATCGGATCCATCCCCGTCTGGGTGCCCACGTCGAAGATGTACTGGCTTGCTGCCGGTAGTGTGAGTCCGTTTAGGTCAAGTGTTGCCGTTTGTGTTTGCCCGGCGGCAATTGAGGAAGGGAAGCTGGCTCGCAATAGCTCAACGTCACCAGGTCCAATGACAACGACGTCCGGTGATGTGCCAAATTGGAACGTGCCGTCCGTAAGCGTCTGCGACTGATTGTTGGTCAGCGCAAAACTTAGCTGGTTAAACGAACCGCCATCGTTGTTGATTTCGAATTCTGTTATCACCGCTTCTGAGAGGTCCAAAATCGTAGTCTGCGGGACCTCAAGAAGAGCATTAGTGGCGGCCGGGAATCGGACCTGTCCGCCAGTCATATCGGCTGGGACAACCGGGCCGTCTGCAGCATTGCTTAGCTGGGTGCCTATGACCTCGCTAAACCGGGAATCAAACTCTTGCGACTCAAACTCGCCGATTGTGGTCTCAAAGTCGATCGGGTCGACATCGATCGCGTCCATCAATCCGTCGAGGTTGCCCAGGTCGAAATCGTCGATTCGCTGGCTGATGTATAGTGATCGATCAGTCGGATTTACACTGAACAGCGAGTCAAAATTGGCGCTGGTTGTGTCAATCAGGCCATCAATACCGTCGGCATTAGGTCCGATCAATACGAATCCCTCACTGAAAATCAGTGGGACCCTCACAGATGGATTAACGGCAAAAGTGGGTGCCTCAGTCGGAATATCGCACCGGGCGGTTGCAAAGACGAGCAATAGTAGAGCAGCCGAATTGACATAGCTGCGTCCTGAGCGCCGGGCAGGAGTCGCAGCAGGCTGAGTGATGCTGCTGCGAGCGTGCGTTTTCAACATTGGAATATTGTTTTCTGACTCTATGTGTGGGTACGAGTACCACGGCAGGCGAAGTGTGGGAACCTCGAGTTTGGTCAGTATCGGCGAAGGGCTCTTTCCGTCTTAAGGGCAGCGCGTTTCGTTTCGACGAACGCCCGATTAGAGATCCTAATGCCTCCAAACTGGTCAGGACGGGCCGAATTGAATCTTCCTGGTTGACCGAGCTACCCCCGCCCACAGTCGTCAAAGGGCTCTTCAATGCGATGAATTTGGACGCTTGTCGGTCCTCGCCGTGTATTCGATGCAGGTGCGTGACGCCGGTGGTGGGCCTGTCGGATCGCGCTTGAGGGTATTCCCACCACCTGCAAAGGTGTTTACTGTAGTAGTGCCCCGAATGTGTTGGATTCTGGACGGTCAGACACTGAAAACTGTCGTAAAGACGGGTCGTCGAC
>CBDTVC010000154.1:0-6614 GCA_965363925.1 uncultured bacterium
GAAATTCGCAATTGTTGTCCGCTCAGGCTCCGGCACCCGATCGTAACCATATAGCCGCGCCACCTCTTCGACCACGTCAATCTCGCGCTCGATGTCCGGACGAAACGACGGAATGGCGCAAACGAGTTCGTCCGCTTTGCCCAGCGTAATTTCGAACCCGATCGCAGTTAACAATTTCGTTGCGGTGACATTATCAATTGTTGTGCCGAGCACCTTGTTTAGTCGCGAAATCCGTAGTACAACCGTGCGCGGTTCGTATGGAACCGGATGTTTATCAAGGATTCCATTCACGATCGTTCCGCCACCCAGCTCCGCGATGAGCGCGGCTGCTCGGGCTGCTGCGATGTCTTGTCCCAGCGGATCTACGCCGCGCTCGAATCGATACGATGCATCCGTCTGCATGCTCAGTTTTTTTGCGGCACGACGGATAGTCGAAGGGTCAAAATAGGCGCTTTCCACAAGCACGCGCGTTGTGGAATCGGTTACCTCGGTATTTTGCCCACCCATGATTCCCGCGATGCCGATAGATTTGTCCGCATCGCAAATCATCAGTGTCCCAGCAGGCACTTCACGCTCCTTGTCATCGAGCGTTGTGAATTTCGTCAACGAATCCGTTTGACGGACGATGATCGTTGAACCGCTCAACGTGTCAAGGTCGTAGCCATGTAGCGGCTGGCCGCACTCGTGCATGACATAATTGGTGACGTCGACCACGTTGTTACGCGGACGGAGACCAATCGCTTCGAGCCTGTTGCAAAGCCAAGCCGGAGACGGACCAACTTTAACGCCTTCGACAACCAGGGCCACAAATCGGTTACAGGCTTCAGGCGCCTCAATGGAAACACTGACGAACTTATCGATCTCGTTCGCTGCTGCGGGTATCGTCACCGGCGGCGTTTTGAGTTTCGTATTTGCAAGTGCTGCAAGGTCTCGCGCAATTCCGATGTGGCTGGTGGCGTCTGGTCGATTTGGCGTAATTGAGATGTCAATGACGCTGTCGACTTCCGTCCATTCTCGCAACGTGGCATAGTTCAGGAACGGGACTCCCGGTTTTAGCGATGCATTTCCCGAGTTAATAGCGTCCGTTGAACCAAGTACGAGGATACCATCGCGTGGCTCCGAAGTGAGTCCCAGCTCATCTTCCGCACAAATCATTCCTTCGGAATACTCACCGCGGATTTTGCTCTTCTTTAGCGTCACCGATTCGAAAAGGCCGGGCTCTTTCCGAGAGGGAAGATTCAACGTACTGCCCACGGTTGCAACTGCGACAACCTGTCCCGCGTCGACGTTGGGAGCACCGCAAACGATCTGCAGCAGTTCATCGGCACCGACATCGACCTTGCAAAGTGAAAGCCGATCTGCGTTCGGATGTTGGACCCGATTGGTTACATGACCGATGATAACGCCATCATACGTTTCGCCGATAGACACTACTTCCTCGACTTCCAACCCTGACATTGTAAGGCGATCTGCCATGTCGGCTGGGGACCAGCCGGTGTCAGCGTATTCTGCCAGCCAATTGTAGCTTGCTTTCATTTCAAGAGTTGTTGTTTCATTGTTTGGCGCAGCGAATGCTATCGCGCGTGAGGCAAGGTGCGATTGTGTGACGCACAAATGTGCAATCTGGCTGAAGGCGCGACCCAGTTTCCGACGTCAGCTACGGCGAAAGAACCGGCGCCATCATCGATATAGACATCTTCTAAAACTGATTCAGGAACCGGATGTCATTTTCGTACAATAATCGAATGTCATCGATACCGTATCGCAGCATTGCAATTCGTTCGATTCCCATTCCGAATGCGTAGCCCGTGTATTCTTCGGGATCAACATCGACGGCGGTTAAAACGTTGGGGTCTACCATTCCGCAGCCAAGTATCTCCATCCATCGACCACCTCCCGGAAGGTTTTCGTCGACCCACCAGATGTCAAGCTCCGCACTGGGCTCAGTGAACGGGAAGAAGCTTGGTCGAAAGCGCATCCGAACATCCGCACCAAAAATAGCCTGTGCAAACATGTGCAGAACGTACTTCAGGTCGCCGAAGGTTACACCTTTGTCGACGTACAGTCCTTCGACTTGGTGGAACAGGCAATACGATTTGTAGGAGATTGACTCGTTGCGATACACTCGCCCAGGAACCACGATGCGGACCGGCGGCTGCCCATTTACGAGTGTGCGTATTTGTACCGGCGACGTGTGCGTACGCAGTAGTACTCCCGAGTTTCCGTCATCCGATGGCTGCACGAAGAGTGTATCCTGCATGTCGCGCGCTGGGTGATCCGGAGGGAAATTTAGCGATGTGAAGTTGTGCCACTCGTCTTCAATCTCCGGACCTTCCTCAACCGAGAACCCGACTCGCTGGAAAATGCCGACAATTTCGTTGCGGGTTTGTGTGATCGGGTGTTGCGAGCCAAACGGGGTTGAACGCCCAGGAAGAGAGACGTCAAGTTTGGATGCTGATTGGGAGCCGTTGGTTTGAGCTGACTTTGCGGATTGAAGCCGCAATTCGATCAACTGCTTCAGGGCATTTACACCCTGGCCGTAGGACTTGCGGTCTTCAGGCGCGATCGTCGGGATTGCCTTCATCAACTCTGTGATGCGGCCTTGTTTCTTGCTCAGATACTTGATGCGGAACTCTTCAACCGCAGATTCGGATTCAAGTTGTACATCCTCGATCTCCGCCTTAATGGTATCAAAGAGTTTGTTCATCTCGGGCAACACTTGTTCGGGATTACGAAAATACGGCTGTCAGATTAAGCAAAAAAAAACCCGCTATGCCGGCGAGACAGAGCGGGTTTAACCCAAAGATCGGATTACCAACTACCATCAAGCGCAAGAAACGCGGTGGTTGGTAAAAAAGAAGGTGTTGGGTTTGTGTCGCATCAGGACTTGGTCGCGTCGACGACTTTGGCAAATGCTTGCGGATCGTTCATCGCCAGATCCGCAAGGACTTTGCGATTGAGCGAGATATCCGACTTGTTTAGCAGGCCGATGAGCTGCGAATACGTCGTACCATTGAGTCTGGCGCCAGCATTGATTCGGGCGATCCAAAGACGGCGGAATTGACGTTTGCGTTGCCGGCGATCGCGATACGCGAACTGCATGGCACGATCAACCGCATGTTTTGCAACGGTGTAGATCTTGCTTCGACGGCCCCAATAACCCTTGGCCATGTTTAATACTTTCTTCCGACGGCGTCGGGAAGCAACTCGATTTTTTGCGCGTGGCATCTGATCAGATCATTTTTTTGATTCTTGGTACATCAGCCGAATCGACCAGCGTGGTGTCACGGAGGTTTCTCTTCGTTTTCGGAGACTTTTTCGTAAGGATATGGCTAGCGAAGGCCTTTTTGCGGCGGATCTTGCCGGTGCCCGTCAAGCTGAATCGCTTCTTGGCTCCGCTATTTGTCTTCATCTTTGGCATAACACTCTTCGCTGAGAATAGTCCTAATCACTTGCAATTTTTTCTTCAGGATGGCAGGTGCACAGTAGCATTGTGAACCGACTGACGGCCTGGACCGAATAACATCCTGACCCGGCCTCATCCTGAATTCCGGCTGAGCCTGATAAAATACGGTATCCGGATTCCGGATACAACCGCCAAAGATGCTGCCGACCATACTAGAGGGAAGTACGGCTATACTGCAACCCAAGCGACACGGGCGAGCTTAGCTCGTCTTTTTCTTGGCAGGCGACAGAATTGCGGTCATTCGACGGCCCTCCATCTGGGGTGCCTGATCTACTTTCGCCACATCTGCCAATTCTTCTATGAATCGGGCAAGAATCTGGATTCCGTGGTCCTTGTAGATGATGTCACGGCCTCTAAACTGGACATAGGCGCGGACCTTGTCACCACTCTCCAGAAACTCCCGCGCATGCTTCACCTTGAAATTGAAGTCATGTGTATCTGTGTGCGGCCGGAAACGAACTTCCTTTAGCTGGATCGTGTGCGATTTCTTGCGCTGCTCTTTCTCTCTCTTCTGCTGCTCGTACCGATACTTCCCGTAATCGATAATCTTACAGACCGGCGGATCGGCATTTGGCGAAATCTCTACTAGGTCAAGACCCCTACTTTCCGCGAGTTCGATCGCGTCTGCCAATGCATAAATACCGTGACTGCCTTCATCTGGGTCGACGACTCGGACCGTTTCCGCTTTGATTCGGGTGTTTACGCGTACTCGACTCGTCGTCGGCGCGGGTTGCTGGTATGATCTAGCCATTCATAATGTTTTATTAGAGAGAAGAGTCGTTTGGCGGTTGCCGGATCAAATATCACTCCCGAACCCAAGGATTCAGTAGACCAATCCTGGAATCAAGTTAATCTTTTGATCAAGTTGACCCAGCGGATTGACTGAACTGTTTTTCAAATTGCTTCGAAACCAGTCTCGTTTGAGCCAATCCAGCGGCGAGCGCCAGAGACGCCACAGGTGAGTTATTATGCAATGAACGCTCCAAATGTTTCATTTTCAATATAGGGGCGTGCTTGAACCGGTTACGTCGGCAATATTTTTCTGTACGGATATTAGAAATTCGCTGGTCGGTACAGTTTCCTGTGCGCCCTTGCCGTGTTCCCGGACCGCCACCGTACCGCTCTCTCGCTCCTTCTGTCCGACAACCAGCATGAATGGAATCTTCTGCATTTCAGCAGATCTGATCTTGTAACCAACCTTTTCGTTCCGGTCATCCATCTCGGTGCGGATTCCAACTTTGGTTAGTTGCTTCACGACATCCCGAGCGTAATCGTTAAACTCGTCGCTTACCGGCAGCACCATTACCTGAAGAGGCGCCAACCAAAGCGGAAAATTTCCACCCGTGTGTTCGATCAATACTCCGATAAATCGCTCAAGCGAACCAAACGGAGCCCTGTGGATCATCACTGGGCGGTGTTTCTGATTGTCGTCTCCGATATAGGTTAGGTCGAATCGCTCGGGAAGCGTGTAGTCGAGTTGGACTGTGCCCGTTTGCCACTCGCGCCCCAATGCATCCTTGATCATGAAGTCGATTTTTGGGCCATAAAACGCTGCTTCACCCTCTTCCTCAGTCGCTTCAAGTCCAGCTTCTTGTGCAGCTTCGCGGATTGCGTTCTCTGCAGAATCCCATAGCTCCTTTGAACCGACGTACTTGTCCGGATTCGCTGGGTCGCGCAATGAAATCTGCGCACGATACTCCGTGAAGTCCAGGGCACCGAGTATATCGATTGTCAAGTGGATCACATCCAGGATTTCCTGCTTCACCTGATCGGGTGTACAGAAGATGTGGGCGTCGTCGACGGTAAACCCTCGTACGCGAGTCAGGCCGCCGAGCTCACCGGATTTCTCAAAACGATAAACCGTCCCAAACTCAGCCAATCGAACCGGTAACTCACGATACGAGCGCGGACGTGTATCGTAAATCTGAGTGTGGTGCGGGCAGTTCATCGGCTTCAATAGGTAGCCAGTGCCGTCGTCTTCGAACATCGGAGGGAACTGGCTATCCTTGTAATACGGATAATGTCCGCTCGTCTCGTACAATTCCAGCTTGCCGATGTGTGGCGTTACAACAGGAAGGTATCCTTGCGCGACCTGCTTTCGCTTGAGGAAGTTGGTCAGAACCTCGCGTAACACCGCGCCTTTCGGCAGCCACATCGGCAATCCTGGTCCGACTTTACTGCTCATTGTAAACAGCTCGAGTTCCTTCCCAAGTCGACGATGGTCACGCTGCTTGGCTAGTTCCAGACGCTCGAGGTGCTCCTCAAGCTCGGCCTTCTTGGGAAATGTGATTCCATAGATCCGGGTCAGTTGCGGTCTCTTTTCATCGCCGCGCCAGAATGCACCTGCGATGTTCAGGAGCTTCGGATTTTTGATCGCTTTGGTTGACGCAATGTGCGGGCCACGACACAAATCAACAAAGCCTCCTTGCTCGTAGAACGTAATGCTGCCGTCTTCGAGGTCGGCGATGAGTTCGAGTTTATACTCGTCGCCTTTCTCTGTGAAATACTTGATTGCATCCGCTTTCGATACCTCGCGGCGCACAAACGCGGAATTTGTCCGAGCCAGTTCCACCATTTTTTGCTCGATCTTTGGCAGATCTTCCTGTTGCAATTTGCGCTCGCCTAGATCGATGTCATAGTAGAAGCCGTTATCGATTGGCGGACCAATTCCGAGCTTCACACCGGGAAAGAGTGATTCCAGGGCCTCTGCCATGACGTGGGCACTTGAGTGCCAGTAAGTCTTCTTACCGTCTTCGTCAGACCATGTTAGAATCTGGACGGAAGCGTCCGTGTGAATTGGTAGGTTTAGGTCAGATACGGATCCGTTGATACGAACTGCCAACGCGTTACGGGCGAGCCCCGCAGCAATGGACTGGGCAATCTGCATTCCGGTAACGCCGGTGTCGTATTGCTTGACCGACCCGTCTGGAAGTGAAATCTGAATCTGATTGTGCATAACAAAATCTGCTGGTAAAGGTCTCGTCGGATGACCGCTCTTTGGCGCAGTTAAGGGTGGCAGTCTCGTTGGACATCACGATTCGAGATCTGACGTCTCGCCGGAAGTCAAGCCAAAAAACGCTTCCTGCAGGCAAATTTAAAGACTTGGGGCACAGGAAAGGTGGTCAAAAAACATCGTTTTCCTGTTTGT
>CBDTVC010000155.1:0-6598 GCA_965363925.1 uncultured bacterium
CTTCGCTAGCCTGCAGCAGTTTCCCGTAGCCAAATCGAAACCGTGAATTCAGTTCAAATTGAGCACATATCGAAAAACTACGACGAAGTCTCCGCGGTTGCTGATATCTCGGTATTAATCGAACCGGGTGAGCTTTTCGGATTTATCGGGCCCGACGGTGCGGGAAAGACAACGCTGATTCGAATTCTGACGACCCTCCTTCTCCCAGACTCCGGAATGGCGTTGGTTGACGGTCTTGACGTTGTTAAAGACTACAAGCAAATTCGGCGTAAGATTGGATATATGCCGGGTCGGTTTTCGTTGTATCAGGACCTGAGTGTTGAGGAAAACCTGCAGTTCTTTGCATCCGTATTTGGGACGACCGTTGAGCAGAATTACGAACTAATCCGCAATGTGTACGAGCAAATTGAGCCCTTTCGCAAGAGACTGGCCGGACAGTTGTCTGGAGGGATGAAACAGAAGCTCGCACTTTCCTGCGCGCTGATTCATCGGCCACGGGTTCTTTTTCTGGACGAACCGACCACAGGTGTTGACGCCGTATCGCGAAAAGAATTCTGGGAGATGCTCAAGGAAATTCAAGCTTCCGGCATCACGATCGTTGTCTCAACTCCTTACATGGACGAAGCGCGCCTTTGTGACCGTGTCGCCCTCATCCAGGACGGCACTTTATTGACGGTAGACAGTCCGGACGCCATCGAGAATAGCTACCCCAAAGCGCTTTATGCAGTTCAATCGTCCAGCAAATACGAGCTGATTCGCTCCTTGCGGGCCTATCCGTTTGCGGAGTCCGTCTATGCGTTCGGTGAGGTTGCCCACTACACAGATACACGAGACCAACTGGACACCCCCGAGATTATGCGCTACCTGTCCGAGGCCGGGTTTGATGATGTTACGCTGCAGCCAATAAGAGCTGGCATTGAGGATGTATTCATGGCACTCATGCAATGATCGGTACCATAATTGAAATAGCGGATGGAGAACGTGGTGACGACGAACCAGGTGGACGGGGTCGCGCTGGTCAAGCCAATGATCACGGCACCAATGTCCCACCGATTATCAACGTGTCAAATCTGACGAGGACGTTTGGTACGTTTACGGCTGTAGACGCCATTTCCTTTTCCGTTCAGCCAGGCGAAATACTTGGATTTCTGGGCGCAAACGGCGCTGGTAAAACAACTGCGATGCGCATGTTGACAGGCCTACTCGAACCCTCGGCAGGAGAAGCCACTGTTGCGGGCTTTGACGTGTACACGCAGCCTGAATCGATCAAGAAGAACATTGGCTACATGAGCCAGCGATTCTCCCTCTACGAAGACTTGACTGTATATGAAAATATCCGGTTCTATGGTGGCATCTACGGGTTGACGATGAAGCAAATCAAGTCAAAGGCAGATGAACTGCTTGAACGACTTGGATTGTCGAAAGAGCGCAACTTGATGATCAGTTCCTTGCCCCTTGGCTGGCGTCAGAAGTTGTCGTTTTCCGTTGCGCTCCTGCACGAGCCAAAGATCATTTTCCTGGATGAACCAACCGGCGGCGTCGATCCAATTACGCGTCGACAGTTTTGGGACTTGATTTACGAAACGGCGTCAAGCGGGGTGACGGTATTTGTGACCACTCACTATATGGACGAAGCTGAGTATTGTGATCGCGTGTCGATCATGGTGGACGGTCGCATTGAGGCGTACGGCACGCCGTCCGAACTCAAGACGGCCTTTGGTGCCGCATCAATGGATGACGTGTTCATCCAACTGGCGAGGCCCTGACCAAATGCGCAGCTTCCGTGGCTTTGTCGTCAAAGAGTTTTACCACATCTTCCGTGACTATCGGACGCTGACGATACTGTTCGGCATGCCGATAATCCAGCTACTACTGTTTGGATACGCCATCCGAAACGAAGTGACCGATATCAAGGTCGCGTTTCTTGATCCTGTAAAGGACGAAACCACGCAGATGATCAAGATGCGGATTGATGCATCGCCGTACTTCATTAGCGTGGGTGACCTTGACTCGCACGAGGATGTTGAAAGGGCCTTCCAGCGTGGCGATATCCGCGAGGCTGTTTTCTTCGAGTCCGGCTTTTCAACGTTGCTGGCGAAGGGTGAACGGGCGCAAATAACGATTGTTGCGGATGGCACAAACCCGAACCTCGCAAACACGATGCAAGCGTATACGCTATCCGTTCTGCGTGCGTATCAACTGGAAACGTTGTCGCCTGATCAACTGAACATCGTGCTGAGTGGTGTTTCGGCGGATTCGAGAATGCGCTTCAATCCAGAACTCAAAAGCGTTTTTCTTTTTGTCCCGGGATTGATTGCCCTGATTCTGATGCTCGTGTCTGCTCTAATGACATCGATAACAATCACCAGAGAAAAGGAACTCGGGACGATGGAGATTCTCCTCGTCTCACCGCTTCGTCCGATGCAGATTATTGTCGGAAAGGTGATTCCGTATTTCATTTTGTCATTCGTGAATGTCGTCACAATCCTGTTCCTGGCGCGAGTTGTATTCGATATCCCCATCAGAGGAAGTATCCCGCTGCTGTTGGCCGAGTCTCTGCTTTTTATTCTCTGCGCCCTTTCGCTTGGCATTTTAATCTCGGCGAAGAGCAAGACGCAACAGGCAGCAACCATGATTTCTCTGTCAGGACTGTTGTTGCCGACAATCATTTTGTCGGGATTCATTTTCCCGATTGCCAGCATCCCCGTTCCGCTGCAAATCATAAGTCATATCGTCCCGGCCAAATGGTTTCTCATAATCATCCGCGGGATCATGCTGAAAGGAGTTGGGATATCCTTCTTCTGGAAAGAAACTCTAATCCTTGCCGGAATGACGGCATTCCTGGTTGTAGCAAGTATTCGTTCGTTCAAAATCCGACTCGACTGATTGACTGACGCTTGAATGTTATCCGCTTCATATTGCAAAAGGAGTTCTTGCAGATTTTCCGGAACCGTGCGCTTCTGCCGATCATCTTTGCACTTCCGATCGTCCAGCTCATAATTCTTTCGAATGCCGCGACGTTTGAAGTGAAAGAAGTGAACATGAGTGTCGTAGACGAGGATAGGACCGAAACGTCTCGTCGGCTAGTCAGAAAGATGCAAGCGACCGGGTATTTTGTCGTAACGGATCAGTCACAAACGGCGGATGAAGCCGGCGAGGCGCTCCTGTCAAATGCCGCCTCTATGGTGCTGCACTTCCCGCTGCACTTCGAACGAGACTTGCTCAGGACCGGTGACGCAACGGTTCAAATGATCTTCGACGCACAGGATGGAGCAATAGCCGGCGTTGCGCAGGCGTACGCAAACTCCGTCCTTGCTTCATACAATCGAGAGTTACTGCAGGGCATCAGCGCAGAAGCAGTAAGTGCAGGCGGGATCGACATCACCCCTGCAAACTGGTTCAATCCGAAACAGCGGTACACGGCGTTTATGGTGCCTGGAATTCTCGTGCTATTGGTCACGATTATTGGGCTGTTTATTTCTTCTATGAATATCGTTCGGGAAAAAGAACTCGGAACGATCGAGCAGCTTAATGTGACGCCAATTACAAAGTCACAGTTTATTGTCGGGAAACTGCTGCCACTCTGGATCATCGGGTTGTTCGAGCTCGCCTTTGGACTCATCATTGCAAAGCTCGGCTTTCAGGTCCCGATGGTGGGAAGCTTGGCACTTGTTTTTGCCATGGCCGCCCTGTATCTGATTGTAACCCTGGGCCTCGGCCTCTTCCTTTCGACGATCACAGATACCCAGCAACAATCCATGTTCCTCGCATGGTTTGTGATGGTCATCTTCATCCTGATGAGTGGACTCTTTACTCCAATCGAGAGTATGCCGACGTGGGCGCAAAAGATGACGCTGTTTAACCCGGTGGCTCACTTTATCGCAATCATGCGAAGAGTGTTACTGATGGGCGCAGATTTTTCGTCAATCCGCCGCGAATTTTATTGGCTTTTGGCGTTTGCAATTGTAATCCTAACACTCGCTGTTCGGCAGTATAAGAAAGTCACACAGTAGAGGATAAGAGGATAAGAGGATAAGAGGATAAGAGGATAAGAGGATAAGTGAAGTTCCTTTGTGCAGTGCAATGAGGTCAGTCAATGATCGCAGCGTTTTGAACTGTTAAGTTTCTCGGCAAGCATGGCCGAACCAGTATTATCGATGAATAGCGAAGCCCCAAATATGAAGCTCTCGGATCTCGATTGGGAATCGTGGAAGGCGAAAGATCCTGCTACACTGGTCTACATCGTCAAGGACGAATCGGTATTGCTCATCCGAAAAAAGCGTGGATTGGGAGCGGGCAAGATTAACGCGCCAGGCGGACGGCTGGACCCGGGAGAGTCACTTCTTGAATGCGCGATCCGTGAAGTCCAGGAGGAGTTGTGCATCACCCCGCAGGACCTCGAATACGTTGGCGAAAATCTTTTCCAGTTTGTCGACGGATATTCAATTCACGCCCACGTTTTTGCCGCTGAAAACTATGTAGGCATCCCGACGGAGACGGAAGAAGCGATTCCGATTTGGTATTCGGTAGAAGAAATTCCTTACCACGAAATGTGGGAGGACGACCGGCTCTGGGTTCCTCTTGTCCTGAATCGAACACGGTTTCGCGCTCGATACATATTTGATGGCGATCGGATGCTTGATCACGAATTGGAAATCCTGTAGGGGGCAATTCGTCCAGCTCAAACGTTCGGCAGTTGAGACTGATAGGCATGCCCGGTTGATACTGATGCTAGAGTGATCCGTATGTTTAGACGGGTCGACACCTGACCCCGAATAAATAGTCTGTGATGAACAAACGAACTGATTTTTCAAACGAACTGATCAAGAAATGAGACTGATCAATACTAGTGCAGGCAATCAACCGCTTGGACACTATTCGCAGGCAGTTGAACACGGCGACACTATTTATGTCGCTACTCAACTTGGACGCGATCCCGTATCAGGGGAAGTCGGTAATGTGAAGCAACAGACACACAACATTCTCAACAGCGTTGAAGGGATTCTGAATGCATCAGGAAGCGGGCTTTCCAGCGTGCTGCGAGTGACCATTTATGTATCCGATATTGGATCGTGGCCGACCGTTAACGAGGTGTATAAAGAACGTTTTGGAGACCACCGTCCTGCCCGCGGCGTGATACCCTGCAACGAATTGCACAATGGATGCCAGGTCGCCATGGATGTCATTGCTGCCGCTGGTTAGACTTTGTCCAAACAAGGCACCGCGTTCCGTATCGTTTCAGGCAAGACTGTTTTGTAATATCCGCAGTACGTTTTTGTTTTTGGGCGATTCGAGTCACTTCCGAAGAACAACGATCCACATGTCTGTCCGCCTGCTTGCCCCCATCTCGCTTTTCATTGTCGCGTTTCTACTACCGCCTTCCGGACGCCTCACGTCGGACCTGCCGTCGAGAAATGAGTCTCGCGAAACCGTTCAACCTGATATTGATGGGATCCAGGTACAATTCGATAATCAAACGCGGTTCGAACCTAAGTCGCTGACCAACACGACTTCAGATTTTGTCACAACCACCGTCCAGGAAAGCAGCGATCCGCCGGGGTGGGAACTGTTACCCGAGTCCCCAAACCTTCGCGGCGCGCGTTTCGACGACATCTTCTTTGTTAACGATTCAACGGGATTTCTGGTCAGCACGCGCGGCTACATTTGGAAGACGATGGACAGCGGTGAGTCCTGGAACGTGATGGTCAATCCTGCGGCTGGTGGCGTTTTTCGGAGCGTCGGTTTTGCCAATGAACAGCACGGATGGGCAGGCTCAATCTACGACCCTGAAAAGGTTCTAATGGAAACGCTCGATGGTGGCGTTACGTGGACCAATGTTACCGATAGAATTTCCGGCTCGCCTCGAGTCACCGGCATTTGTGGTCTATCTGTGGTATCCGATAAAATTATCTACGGTGTAGGTGCCTTCTACGGTGACCCGGTCCTTATAAAGACTATTGACGCCGGTGCTACTTGGAAAGCAAGAGATATGTCGGCTGACGCGGCGACGTTGATTGATGTGCATTTCTTCGATGAAGACAACGGAATTGCCGTCGGCGGAACCGGATCAGATCTTGATGGAAATGCCGTTGTGCTCCGCACAAGAGATGGAGGCACAACTTGGAACCAATCTCATTTTGCTCCCAGCCAGCCGGATATCGCAGGAGAATGGGGATGGAAGATCTCGTTTCCGTCCCGAATGATCGGATACGTTTCCGTCGAATATCTGAGTAACAAGACGGGGCGCCCGGCAAGGGTGCTTAAGACCCGGGATGGAGGCCTGACATGGCAGACGCTAGCCATTCCTGGCAGCACGGAGGATGCGGGGTTGCAGGCAATCGGGTTTGCAACACCCGAGGTTGGATGGGCGGGTGGCCGCGGCACAACGTCGATGACCGTAGACGGCGGCCGAACCTGGACTCGGTTGGAGCACTCGAACGAGTCGCCAACAGGCCAGCTCGACGGACGAATCAATCGAATCCGATTTGTAAACGATTCACTTGCTTTTGCAATTGGTAGTCGAGTTTATCGACTCCAGGGCTCGGTTGGTACGCCGTTAGCAATCGATGAAGTGCCTCCTCGTAAGCGGACGTTTGAC
>CBDTVC010000156.1:0-6573 GCA_965363925.1 uncultured bacterium
CATGTAATCAGCGCGATCAGGCAGTTTGTGGGAGAGCGAAAGCTGGATCAGGAAGATCCTTCGGCGCTTTTGCGATAGTCTTCATCACATTGTAACCAAGCAAACAGGCACCGGTCAGGTAGAGCAATCCACCTACCATGCGAACCCAGTACATTGGAATGACCTGGACAACCGTTTCGATGAATTCGGGATATGCCAGACGCCCGGTTTCGTCAAAGGCTCGCCACATCAGACCCTGTGTAATACCGCTGGTGTACATTGCAAAAACGTACAGTAACATTCCGATCGTTCCGATCCAGAAGTGCGTGGTCGCAAGTTTCTTGCTGTAGAGTTCTGTTCGCCACAACCTCGGTACGAGCCAGTAGATCATCCCGAACGTCATAAAGCCGTTCCAACCCAGGGCACCGGCATGTACGTGACCAATCGTCCAATCTGTGTAGTGGCTCAGTGCGTTTACACTTTTTACCGAAAGCATCGGCCCTTCAAACGTTGACATTCCGTAGAACGTGATGCCGATCACGTACATCTTCAGAACAACACTGTCACGCAGCTTGTGCCATGCACCTCTCAGCGTAAAGAGTCCGTTGATCATCCCGCCCCAGCTCGGCATCCACAACATAATCGAGAACGCCATGCCGATTGTTACAGCCCATTCCGGAAGTGCGGTATAGGCGAGATGGTGCGGGCCAGCCCAGATGTAGATGAACACCAGACTCCAAAAGTGAATAATGGACAGTCGATAAGAGAAGACGGGCCGTTCAGCCGCCTTCGGAAGGAAGTAGTACATCAATCCCAGGAACGGCGTTGTAAGGAAAAACGCAACGGCGTTGTGACCGTACCACCACTGGATAAAGGCGTCCTGTACACCCGCGTAGATCGGATAGCTGTTCGTCATGGAAACGGGAAGCGCAAGGCTATTTCCGATGTGGAGTATCGCGACGGTGATGATAGTCGCGATATAGAACCACAATGCAACGTACATGTGTTTTTCGCGACGAACCTTGAGCGTCAAGAAAAAATTGGCCGCGAAGATGACCCATATTACTGCAATGGCAATGTCAATCGGCCACTCCAATTCGGCGTATTCCTTACTCGTGGTAATTCCCATCGGAAGTGTAATTGCTGCTGCCACGATGATCGATTGCCAACCCCAGAAATGGATCTTGCTCATCAAGTCGCTCCACATCCGGGCTTTACAAAGACGCTGAGTTGAGTAGTAGATCGCCGCAAAAATGGCGTTCCCCGCAAACGCAAAAACCACAGCGTTCGTGTGTAGCGGTCGTAGCCGGCCAAAGGTCAAATACGGACCGAGATTGGCTGCCCGCCATGGCAATTGCAGGGCGATAATCACGCCCACAAGCATGCCGACAATTCCCCACAGGATGGTCGCCAGGACAAATTGCCGAACAATTCGATCATCGTAAGAATTAAGGTCGATACGTGTGGCGGCAGCGGACTGGCTACCGGTATGCACGCCTGCAGTAACCTCAGTGTTGTGTGTGCTCATAGCAGATAGTTGATGGAGACTGCTTCGGAAAATGGATGGAGAAACGTGTCGGAGAGAGGGTTGCACTCACCTGTTATCAGCCTGAATTTCATCGCAGCGAAATCATTTACGAAGAAACGGCTGACCAATTTGTTGATACGCGATCTATAGCCCTGCGAGGCGTGCGGGGGAACGGTTGCCGGCCGGGTAGGGCATTCCCCTACGACAACTGAATGTGTCTCCACGACCATTTTTCGCCGCGTGTCCTAATTCGTCCCGTTCGTTCTGGATATTTCTTGCCAGCAGGTTGCGTTATGGGTTTGTCAACGGCCACGGACAACGGCGGGTCGGGCAATAGCACGGGGCCGTGACTGTCAGAATTTAGTATTGAGTAAAGGCGCGCGCATTTTTGGATGGCACAATCATAAAATTACATGGTTCTGCAACCTCATGCTTCTAAATCTTCCTGCTTCTGAGACTTTTAATGATGCCAGGACTTGTGCTTCTAACTCTTGGCGCTTCTGAGACCTGATGCGTCTGAGACTGCATGCCTGCAAGTTCACACGCTAATGCAAAGCGTTACTCCGCAGCGACGCTGGCCGCCGACCTCGGTGTCGGCGGGGGCGCAGTGCCGTAACCAATTCTGAGAATTAGCTGTGGCGCTGCTTCACCAGCAAATTCAGCTAGCGCCTGTCGCGTGTCCACGAAGTGCATAGGCTGGTTCATGAAGGAGGCGAACAAACCGTATTCGCGCGCGGTCAACAACAATCGGTCTACCGCCTGTCCGGCCGCGAGCCAACTAGGAACCGTGTCCGCTGAAGTCGACAATAGTGCCAAGGCTGGCGCTGACGTAGCTGGCGAGCGTTCGTCGATTGATTCAACTGATTTGTCGCGATGCGAAATAATCGGTGTATCCTCTACAGAACCAACCGCAGGAATATTTGAAGCATCCACTTCGGCCTGGTAGGCCTCGTCTCGGTCAAGGCGTTCCTGTGCCTCGCGAATTATTGCCGCCATGCGCACCCGGTCGTCCCCTTCAACGAAGGACAGCTCGGCTCCCTCAATCCTTACTGCATTGGCCAGCCCAATGCGAGCGACCTCCTCCACAGGCTTGTTCTTGAACGATTTCCGATGGGTTCTTCGCTTTCGGATGGCCATGAATAGCTGCTCGTCCAGCGTAGTTGGTGCACGAACAGGACCGAGCGTCAATTCGGCGAGCAGTTCGGGGTCGTCCATCGTCGGAAACGTTCTCACGAATGGGACAAAGCCGTAATGCCGGGCGGCTGTTCGGATGTGGAACAGTGCAGCGCCGCAGCTCATGGTCATCTCGCGTCTCTTTGGATCAAACGAGGGCAGAACCTTGTCCGTATCCGCATACAACAACAATCGATCATCGACGATTTTGAACTGCCAAGGCTGCCGGTTTAAGACCGATGGAGCAAGGACTGCGAAATTCACCAGAAACAAGAGCTGGTCTCGCCTTGCCGATTCGTAGGGGAACTGCCATTCGTGGATATTCCATGGGTCGGTCGCGCCTGACTCTGTCGTTGCCGGCTGCTTTCGAAGACCTGCAAACAGCCGGTCACCTATTTGCTTGATCAACGTGGACTTCCGCCGATCGTCCGGTTTTGAACTCAAACTCATGTGTTCGGTCGTGATCATGCTGGATTGTCTTATCAATGGTCCTTGGACGACGCATCCCCCCAAAGGGGCTTCGCCTATGATACCTGTTCGGCTTTCTCGTTGCGGTAGTCTGATCCGTAGGCGTTCGGCGGGGTAGACGCACCGCCGTCCTGTGGGGGAAACCCTCACAGGACGCGTAGTACTTCGACGTCGTGGGTCATGAACACCGAAGCCGATCTTGTTCCATAAGACCTTGAATTATGAAGACTAACTCATCCGAATCCTGTCTGCGGCTGTTCTTTGATCATGCCAGCGACGCATGTGCTCATCTTACTGCCGATGGTCAGGTTCTCGATTGTAACCCTGCCTTTGTTAGTGCCTCAGGGCTGGAGCACTCTTCGATCGTCGGGCAGGACTATCGTGCGTTGTTTGCTGAGAACGAAGAAGTCCCTTCACTGGACTTACCGGCCGATTTGGTGAAGACGTTTCGCGCCCATATCGCACGATCTATTGGTGAACCACTGCTTTTTGAGTGGCGGTTCATTCAAGCCGGCAACTCTGATTTTGGATTGTTCGGGCAGAACGTGACGGAAGAAGAGCACGCCGTTTCGGGGAGAATCTCGGCCGAAAAACGGTTGTCGGCTGTCCTCGAAACAACCGTGGACGGTGTTATCACGATTGGGAACAACGGACATATTCTCAGCGCTAACAAGGCCGCCGTCACGATTTTTCAATATTCGCTCGACGAGATGATTGGGCGCAACGTTTCGATGCTGATGCCGGAGCCGTACCGAGACGAGCATGATGACTACATCGACAGCTACCACCGAACGGGTGTAAAGAGAATAATCGGAATTGGGCGGGAAGTTACGGGCCTTCGAAAAGACGGATCATCGTTTCCGATGGATCTAGCTGTCAGCGAAATACGGACAGCCGACAGTGTATTCTACACCGGCCTGGTTCGGGATATCAGCCAGCGACGGGAGCTGGAGCGGGAAATTTTGAGGATCTCGGAGGAGGAGCGTCGTCGTATTGGGCAGGACCTTCACGACGAACTGGGACAAATGCTTACTGGTACAGGTTTGCTTGCCCAGAGCCTGACTAAGAAACTGGAAAACAAGGGCGTCGAAGAAGCTGCCGGTGCAGCTGAAATTACGAAGCTGATAAAAGATGCGGATCAGTATGCACGTACTCTTGCCCGTGGTCTTGTCCCTGTCGAGCTGCAGGCTCGCGGGCTTTCGTCGGCGCTTCTGCGCCTCTCGCTCGATGCGACGACCCTCTTTGGGATCGATTGTGCTTTTGTAGAAAGGGGAACTGCAAGCCTGAAGGATCTGACAAAGACAGTCCATATCTATCGAATCGCTCAAGAAGCTGTCAGCAACGCGTCAAAACATGGGCGGGCTTCCCGCGTCCGAATTGACATGATCGGCACCCCAGAACAGATTCGTATCAGAATTCGCGATAACGGCTCGGGGTTTGTCGATAACTGGAAGGAGGGAGCCGGAATGGGCGTGCACATCATGCATTACCGTGCAAAACTCATCGGCGGCTCGCTAGATATTACGTCTCTTCCGGAAGGAGGAACACAGGTGCAATGTCAGGTTCCGATTCGTAACGGCGAACAGGTAAGTTGGGGTCAATAGTATGAGATGGATTTACGCGCGGTGGCGGGGAGGATTCGGAAATTGAGTTTCAGCACCTCCGAACGGCGAGTCAGTTTTAGCGGACGGCGCCTGGCGGGTGCGAGGAATGTCGCGGAGATGTCGCCGAGAATTAAGTGATCAGAACAGATAAACAGCAATCAGGAAATAGACAAGACGGGTGATAAAAATGGGCATGGAAACGAGAATCATGGTTATTGACGATCATCCATTGATGCGCCAGGGACTTGCCGCAACGATTGATGCCGAAACCAGTTTCAAAGTTTGTTGCCAGGTCGCTTCTGCCGAAGAGGCGCTGGACAATATGGACGAAAGCAAGCCGGATCTTGCCATCGTCGACATTTCATTGCCCGGGATGGGTGGACTGGAGCTGATCAAACACCTCAAAAACCTTTATCCCGATTTAAAGACTCTGGTCGTTTCCCGTCACGACGAGGTGCTGTATGCGGAGCGAGCCATCCGCGCTGGTGCTCGCGGTTATGTCATGAAACTCGAAGCGGGTCAAGTCATCGTGGAAGCAATCCGCCGGGTGATGCGAGGGGGAATTTTCGTTAGCGAAGAAATCAACGAACGATTGCTGATGAGTATGGCGTCGGGTCGCCCATCAGTTTCTCAGTCTCCGATGGAAATTCTGAGCGACCGCGAGCTTGAGGTTCTGGAACTGTCCGGCAAGGGCCAAACAACGCGCGACATTGCTGAACGGCTGCACCTGTCCGTCAAAACTGTTGAGTCGTACCGGTCTCGAATCAAGGAAAAGCTCAACCTTAGCTCCGCGACTGAATTGATGCAGCGAGCCGTACAGTGGGTCAACAGCGAAAGCCACGACGAGTAAACTCCGCACATAGCGAATACCAGTTGGGTCGACTACAAAGATTTTGTGGCGGACGGCATGTGATCTCGACTATCTAAACGTAAAGTTGCCACGAACTAGCGGATCGCCAACCAGCTCAGCATTCGCTGAAATTTTCTAGATTGTCAGCGTTCAGGCAGCTCGCCTGGGTTCAACACGCGGTGACAATCTGTGAATACAAATGCCGAGCGATTTCCTCAATCTCTCCGAAGAGTATCTCGAGCAACAGTCGCTTGAGACCGCCTATACAATTCCGTCTGAGTGGTACACCGATCCGGAGTTTCACACGATCGACCTTGCGCACGTTTTTTCGACGACGTGGCAATACGTGGGCGCTGCTAGTCGAATCGCGTCAGCAGGCGACTACCTTGTCGCAACCGTGGGAAAGACCCCCGTTCTTGCCGTTCGGCAGAAAAGCGGTGAAATAGCGGCGTTCTACAACGTTTGCAAACACCGAGGCGGTCCGTTGGCGATGGATGAATGCGGATCAAGCACGATGCTACAGTGCAAATACCATGGCTGGACCTACCAACTCGACGGATCCCTGCGTGGAGTCCCTCGATTTAATCGTACCGAACTGTTCGACAAAAAAGACTTTGGCCTGACGCGGCTGGAAGTAGCTCAGTGGCAGGGATTGGTCTTTATTCGTGCCTCCGCTGGCGGCCCATCAATTGATAATTGTTTCGAGGGCATTGCTGAACGTATTGCTCCAGCCGACTTGGGTGCGATGAAATTCCACGGTCGCGTTTCTTATGACCTGGCCTGCAACTGGAAAGTGTACGTCGACAATTACCTGGAAGGATATCACGTTCCCCTGGTGCACCCTGAGCTCTGTGACGCGATCGACTACAGTGAATATGTAACCGAAGTTCACACCTATCACTCGCTGCAGTGCAGTCCGATGCTAGCGGCGGGTGACTACGGAAATGCCGAGACAGTTGGTGGGGAAGCTC
>CBDTVC010000157.1:0-6570 GCA_965363925.1 uncultured bacterium
TTCCTCTTACGGCGCGATTGTCACTCGCGTAGCAGATCAGCGGAGATGGAGTTTCGACAGACCTTATCTGCGGACACTTTGAATTTGACGAATCGGTCCAGCAAACTTTTGCGTGCCTGCTACCAACGATGATTATCATCCGTCGACGCAGTACGGATTCCTGGCTCGACACGGTCGTCGGCATCATCATGGACGAAACCCAACGGATGACAGATGGAGGTCAGATAGTGGCTGAACGATTAGCCGAGGGGCTGTTCATAGAAATCCTCCGCCAACACGCATCACAAGATCCTGCGGCCGGACTTGTGGGCGGCCTTGCCGATCCGACCATTCGAGTTGCGCTTGACGCGATGCACTCTGTCCCCGGACGACGTTGGACAATTGACGCCCTCGCAAAGGAAGCGGGGACGTCAAGAACAGCGCTCGCCGTTCGTTTCAAAAAAAAGGTCGGCGTTTCGCCTATTGAATATCTCACTGGCCTGCGCATGACGCGTGCCGTGCAGATTCTTCGAGGTACGGACGAAGCCTTGAACGAAATTGCAGAAAAGATGGGCTATTCGTCCGAGGCGTCGTTTATCCGGGCTTTTAAGAAACGATTTGGTGAGACGCCGGGACGAATCCGGAGAAAGGCCAACTTGACTGCCTCGTGACTGCGATTTCACGGCAGCGCGAGACTGGTGGTTTGCTGGCGGTTGACGTGGGCATGGATGCGGCGGAAGAAGCGTTGCAGGTGCCTACGAGGCGGCGTTCCGGATTCGAATCACTTTGCCGTCCACCTCATCCGTCAACAGATAGAGTTTCCCACCGGGACTCTGAACAACCTTCCGTGTTCGGACTCTCTCGTCCAAAAACAACTGTTCCGCGCTCTTGATAACCTCACCCTGCACACGAAAGCGCCATAGACTCCCGCCAGACAATCCAGGAACGAAGAGGTCATTGTGCCATTCGGGAAACTCAGTTCCGGTGTAGAACGTGAGCCCGGTTGGCGCAACCGTTTGCGGCCAGAACCATGTGGGCGGTGTCAACACGACGCCCTCCTCTGCGACTGCTTTATACCCCGACGCACGATAGGTCCCAGTTGTCTCAATAGGCCATCCGTAGTTGGCTCCCGGTCGCAAAATATTCAGTTCGTCTCCTTGATTCGTGCCGTGTTCCGTGAACCAGATGATGCCGGAGCGCGGGTCGACTGCAATTCCCTGTGAGTTCCGAATACCGAGCGCATACGCACCAGCTACGGCGCCCTGGCCAAACTGCGGGTTGTCATCGGGCACACTGCCGTCGGAGTTGAACCGATAGATCACACCGCGCGCATCCGTGATGTCCTGTGCGATTGGAAGCGACGGTTGACTCGCTTCCGTGAATAGTCGTTCGCCAATCGTGATGTACAGCTTTCCGTCTTGACCAAACGTCAATCCCCCGCCGTAGTGGAACGACCCTTCGGAGAATGGTGTTGCTAACAAAATCGATTTTACATTCGACAAGCTATTGTCGTCATCCAGAGTCGCACTAATGACGTTGGTCGTTGAGCCCCCTTCTCCCTTCGCGACATAGGAGACAAAGATTCGCTGATTTTCGCTAAACCGGGGATCCAGCACCACGTCCATCAGGCCGGCATTGAATGTCGCCCGAAGCCCTAGCGGGACCCCCCTCGGGTATTGGCCAGATGCCATGAGGTTCTCGTCTATTTCGACTGAGTCCGCCCGATCGGATGGAAATCCCCGAATTGGAATCCTTTCCTTGCTCAGGAGATTGAGTCGCAACAGCTGGCCGTCTTTCTCAGTCAGTAATACTTCGTCCTCGTCAAGAAACGCCATGCTCCACGGTCGCTTCAAGCTATCCACAACGACTTCTTTGACAGGTTCAGCTCGATGAACCTGGTCATTGCAGCCCGTGTGCGATACGAGAAAAAGGAGTAGCAGTAATCTATTCATTCAATTTGGCCAGAAGCGTTCATACAGCGTTTCGACGATGGCGGTGATTCGATATCAGCGCTTTGAACGGGCCTGACAACGTGCGAGGCCTTGTCTAGTACATCTCCCTAATTGTTCGGACCAGGAAACAGACCGTGAATCACTTGCGGTTCGTTATCACTGGGGTCGCGATTAATCGTCCAACAAAATCCGGCGAAACTGGCCAAAAGTCTTTAGGAATCGTGA
Source organism: uncultured bacterium (assembly GCA_965363925.1). Taxonomy (GTDB): domain Bacteria; phylum Bacteroidota; class Rhodothermia; order Rhodothermales; family JABDKH01; genus JAGQWL01. Next base: position 2,157 of record CBDTVC010000157.1, read on the forward strand.
TTCTTAAAACGAAATCGGAGAGTTTGATCGGGTCAGCGGCTAGTTTAGACCTAAGCCTTGGCAAGAGTGAATTGCTTCCGGAACTGCGACGGAGTGACCTTGACTCTCGACTTGAACTCAACGTTGAACGAAGTGACATTGCCAAAGCCAGACTCGAATGCAATGGTTGCGATCTTGTCGTCTTTGGACGCGGGCGATACAAGAAGTGCCTTTGCGGTTTCGATACGATAACTGTTGACGAAGTCTGAGAAGTTTGAGTCGTCGTTTTCGTTTATGACTTGCGACAGCGTTCGAGGATTTACTTCGAGTTGCTCAGCAACCGCTTTTAACGATATGCGACTATTGAGATAGGGATGCTCGGCCGCGAAGTAGCTACGAAGCTGCTTGATGATTCGTAGCGACTCTATGCCGTCCAGCGAAGAACCGGCATACTTCTCCAGAACAAAGACGTGCTTTTTAAGCAGCACGAAAGAAAAGAGATAGATGAGGAATGAGAATGACGTTGCCCCTAGTACGTAGAACGGGACAATCCGTAGAAAAATACCGACATACATGGCAAAGATCAGAGTGACGCCGATCACAACAATTCGGTACCAGGACGCAAGACGGCGGTCTCCAATTCTTAACTTTTTGAGCACGAGCCACCAGGACAAGCCAAGGTATATCCCCCAATGGGCGTGAATCATCGCGTACATAAGTACGGACACCGAGTCGCCGCGATTCGGAATTACGGGACTAAACGCAACGTAAAGGAAAAACGGGATAAGCTGCCAATAGTCTTTGACTCCGAAGTCATTTTCCTTTTGCAGCAAGGCTCGACCATAGAGCCAAAGAAACGGTCCAACAATCAACAATCCGGATAATCCAAGATTTCGAATCCACGGCCCCACATAAACAAAATTGAGAACGACGGCTTTCCCAATGCGAATCGTTAAACCGAGCAGGACGAATGCCAGGAATTTGTTTGCCTTCGTATTACCTGACTTCAGGGTAAGCAGGTACGTGCTGAGAAAAAGCGACTGTGCAATACCCAGACATCCGATGGCGAGGAGGACACTGGGAAGCAATTGATCGATGGATTCCATCTAGTATGAGAGACTGATTGACTGCGGAGCTGCGACTTTGGCTTCGACGCATGCTGATAACATTAGTTACCTCGATCATGTTTCGTAAATCACAAGCGACAGTAAGTACACCAAAACATCACAGCCGCAGACCATGAAAACCTTCTTCTTTTCCCTACTCTTTTTAGTCACCGTTTCGGTCGGGATCTGTCCGTTGTCCAATGCACAAACGGACGCACAGCTTTCAGAGGACGACCAGATTCGAGCCACGATTCAAAAGTACATTGACGGTTCATCGTACAACAATCCGGAATTGATTGCGGAAGCGTTCTACGAAGGTGCAGACCTATTTCTAACCAAACCCGGACAGGACCTATTTCTGATGTCGGTCGACGAATACGCTGGCCTTTTTGCAAAACGTGAAAAAGGAAAATTCAATGGGCGGACGGGCAACATCTTGTCGGTCGACCGGCACAATGACATAGCAACCGCGACTGCTGAGATTCTCATTGCTTCGAACGGTGCGCGCTACATCGACATGTTTTTGTTGAAGCGTCTCAGTGGTAACTGGAAAGTTGTAAGCAAGGCTGCGACGTTGATGCCGAGTGAGTAGTTGTTACTACGTTCAAACGTGCGGAGGATCTGCGCTGTCTGGTCCGGCGTGTGACCTGGTGGTCGCGCTAGCTGTCGATGTTGTCCGCACCCCGCGCCCAGACAGTCCCGAAGACGATGTCCTGCGATGCGCCGGGCGGTATGTCGAAGGGGCCTGACGACATGACGAATCTTCGATTTGTGGGTGATTCTGGAGTGCCACGATTGTCAGTATTGAGTTCGGACCAGAATTCATTGCGCGAAGCGCCGCCCGGCTACATGAAAAGCGCACGGGGGTTACCCTGCGTTGTACCACGGTCGCCACGCGTCGCTGGCGTATCGCCTTTCCAGATACTCTGCTTAAACCCGATTCCTATCCCCAGTGTTGTGTCGCTGCCGAGATAGTCGTCATCAAAATTCCCAAGATCAAAGTCTGAGTATATTCCGAAGTACGCCTCCGAAAGGGATTCTTGAGCCTTCTGGTGAAGCTTGTATCGATGGAACGTTGTATTGCCCAAGTCACCAACCCGATCAAACGCAAAGGTGGATGCATGTACTTCGAGGCCAATCGGATCCGTCCCGGTTGCAGTGTGCACGTTGCCCACATCGTTCATGATGGTCACTGCGCCAGAAGAGGTTTCCATTGGTTGGAATCCGTGTGCGCACGTTCTCGATATCGAGATAGGCGTCGCTCGAGTGCGCTTTTCACTTGAACGACTACCCGCTATAGTGTTATCGCGGTCCGTAGCTTGTCGAAGGTGATAGTTGTAAGGATGACGCTAGAATGAGGAGACAATGGAATCGAACACTTACGACGCGATCGTAATTGGCACAGGCATGTCGGGCGGATGGGCGATGCGGATTCTTTGTGAGGCCGGGCTCAAGACGCTCGCCCTTGATCGCGGACAGATGCTCGAACACGTGAAAGACTACGTCTACGAGCACAAGAACCCGTGGGATATGCCGCACGGTGGTGGAAGGGTTCACCCCGACGATCTCGCCAAGTATCCAGTTCAGAGGCGTACTTATGCGTTCTCTGAGTACACCAGGCGTTGGTTCATCGAGGACGCCGATTCGCCGTACGCGGAAGATCTGCCGTTTGATTGGATTCAGCCGGATATCGTCGGTGGAAAATCCGTCTTGTGGGGAAGGCAGAGCTACCGTTGGAGCCCGATGGACTTTACGGCAAATCGCGACGACGGTCACGGAGCGGATTGGCCGATCCGCTATGAAGACCTTGTCCCGTTCTACGATATGGTGGAGCGCAAAGTGGGTATCAGCGGATCTGCCGAAAGATTGCCGCAGCTTCCAGACAGCATCTTTCAGAAGCCGATGCAGATGAATGCAGCGGAGAAGCTGGCCAAGTCCAACCTTGAACGCAAATTTCCTGATCGGCGGATGATCATCGGTCGATGCGCTGTCCTCACCGAGCCGCTAGAGGGACGTGCACCATGTCACTACTGCGGACCCTGCGAGCGGGGATGCTCAACCGGATCGTACTACTCTACCCTGACCAGTGCGCTACCAGCCGCACAAAAGACAGGCAACTTGACACTGCTCTCTCGGAGCCTCGTGCAGAGCGTGTTGTATTCAGAAGGCCGCGCTACGGGAGTACGCGTCGTTGATATGGAATCTGGATCTGAAGTGGAGTACAAGGCGCGGCTAGTCTTCCTCTGCGCTTCGGCGCCGGGAACTGTACGGATCATGCTCAACTCAAAGAGCAGTGACTTCCCGGATGGAATTGCAAACAGTAGCGGCGTTCTGGGTCATTATATCCTGAATCACCACGCGCGCATTGGTGCCTCGGGACGAATTGAGGGACTGCTGGATCGATACTATCAGGGTAACCGTCCCAATGGGGTCTTCGTGCCGCGATTTCGGAATGTGGATTCGGCCTCTCGGCGAAGTGAATACGTGCGCGGATTTTCGTTGCAAGGAGGAGCGGGTCGATCGAACTGGAACCGTGGAGTCGGGACTCCAGAGTTTGGAGCGCCGTTCAAAGACGCGATGCGCCAGCCGGGCAACTGGGGAATCGGACTTCAGGCATACGGCGAAGTGCTACCGTACAAGGAGAACTACGTCAGACTAGACGACAACCTCACCGACAAGTGGGGAATGCCCTCACTGCGTTTTCACGTTCGACGGTTCGATAACGAGATGGCGATGCGTAAAGACATGGTTTCGTCGGCTGCTGAAATTCTGGAGGCTGCGGGCGCCGTCGATGTGAGTACATACAACAACGCCGACATCGCACCCGGGAACACCAATCACGAAATGGGTGGAGCGCGCATGGGCCGCGACCCCAGGACGTCGGTGCTCAACAAGTGGAATCAATGCCACGATGTACCGAATCTATTCGTAACGGACGGCGCTTGCATGGCGTCATCAGCCTGTCAGAATCCATCGCTTACTTTCATGGCGTTAACGGCGCGCGCAACGACCTGGGCAATTGATCAGTTGCGCGCCGGTGCGCTTTAGCGGCTAGAGAACTGCGATCCGCTTCCGGACAAGTGCCCTCGACCAGTGGTCAACCGCATGAAGGAGATTCCGCTTGACTGCAAAGTGACGTCCAGGCGCAGCGGGCTCATGCCTCGGGATGAGCTGGATCCTCCGCGCTGCACAGTGAGAAACGAGGTGTCGCCAATCGAGCTAACGTGAAGTTCGGTGTAAGGATGGGGTAGTTTCCGGTACCCTTTCCCTGCCATTGTAACGAATAGAACGTTCAGTCCACCCATCTTTGGTTGCAACTCCATTTCCTT
>CBDTVC010000158.1:0-6535 GCA_965363925.1 uncultured bacterium
GAATATCTATCTCGGATGTCAACGCCGTTATCGGTGGACCAGATGGCCGCAACGTCATCGCCGGAAGCGGGCGGAATGGTATCTATTGGAGCAACGACAACGAAAGCGGGCCGGATATAATCCAAAGCAACTTGATTGGCGTGGATGTGACCGGCCTGAATTCGATGCCAAACGGTGAATTCGGTATCACCGCTAACGTTGTTGTGCATTTGGATATTGGTGGCAGCGAATCGGTACTTGGAAACACGATTGCATTCAATGTTGACGGCGGCGTATCCGCAGGTGCGGGTGCCATCGCGATTCGCGGAAATTCGATTTTTGCGAATGGAGGCCTGGGGATCACAACGAACTTCTCTTCCAATCCCTACCGGAACGATGTAGGAGATGCCGATTCGGATCAGAACTTTCCGATTCTCAGCAATCTCGGCGACGGTAACATTCAAGTCGATCTCAACAGCCGCGCAACAGAGACGTTTACGATCGACTTGTACGGAAACGAAAGTTGCGACACATCCGGACACGGCGAAGGAAAGACGTTGTTGCATTCTCTGGAGTTGACCACTGACGGGAGCGGTAATGCTTCCACAACAATCTCCGTGCCTGTCGTTGCACCCGATAATGTTGTAACGGCAACCGCTACGGGTGTCGCTTTCGGCACTTCAGAATTTTCTGAGTGCATCACAGTAGTGGTCCCGATCTTTCACGTGCGCGTCCTGCAGAATCACGCTGTCCCGCGGCCGATCACAAATCGGCAGTTTTCATACGGAACATTCGACGCTTTGGACGCAGATCAAGACGGTCCGTTCGACTTCTACGGATCCGCCCTTTCCGACGACAGCGGTATCATAAAGATTGACGCAGGCCTCTACAACCCCGGCGACCCAATTATGCTGCGGTCAGAAAAGTCGACTGTGGCTGCGCAAAAGCCGGGACACGAAGTCGTCGACAACACTCTTTACACACTCTACGTGGACAACCTCGTCTACGATGACAGCGATGATCGCATAAAAGCGGTAAACCTCCCTTCCAACATGGCGGATACACTCGATACGTTCGTCGACAGAACGAGCGTCGCGTTCAATCTGATCGTTGCCACGAGGTGGAAACCGACAGGTAGCTATGCTGACGGGCTGATTGAATCATTCCGAAGCGCGAGCAACCACATGTTGGACGTAACGGACGGTCACGCCTACATCGATCGCGTTGCCTTCTATGGAGATCGCCAAATGTGGGACGCGGCAGACGTTAGGTTCTACGCAAATAATCAGACATGGCCACGTGCGATGCTTGGCGGCGCAGATAGCGGGCAAGGTAACCTCGTCATGCCGCCCAAGCACTACGGAAGCAAAGATGAGAATGCGGTCAGAAGCGTCACCGACTTCCCGCTCGATTTGGACGAGTACGACCACTACGCCACCGTGGTCCACGAACTCGGCCATTATCTCTTCGGGATTTATGATGAATATCAGGAAGGAGAAAACATGCCGCTAGTGGACTTCATCAACTGGGGTGTTATGGATCACCACTACAGCAGTGATTTGGCGAACGGGTCTGAGATGTCGCGGGCTACCTCTGCCGACTACCAGAAGACCGAACAGTACAGAAAGAATCTGACACATGCGTGGGGTTCGTTCGCCGCAAAGTATCGCGAAGTGGATGGTCAGTTCGACGCCGAACTGCTCGTTCCAACATCGCGACGCGACGGCCCGAACAAGAATATTTCTACTCCCGACTTTAATCTCGGCGTTCAAATGACTGTGATCGACGAAATAGAGCGTCGAGAATCGGACGACATCTTGTTGCAAGTCAGGGCCGGAGGAATGCCAGCGAATGGCGCGTGGGTCGAGGTTCAAAAGCAAAACACAAATCGCCGACATACGCAGGGAAAGACAATCGAGCACGAGAACCCGGACATCGCCGGAGTCATCGTTCTTCGCGGCGCAGATCCAGGGGATCGTTTGTTAGTGTCTCGTTCTAATGAACCGTTTGACTGGGAATATGCTGATGCGCCCGTTCCGTCTACCGGGAAACGTCAGGACATAGTGCTGGACTTGCAGTCGATCACCGGAGACTTGCCAATGCTGCCGTCTCTTGAATTTGCAGGGGTAGATGCCATCACATTGTCGCTCGACGCTGAAGGAATAAGCTCGGATCCCGATATCGAGGTCTTCGATGCAGACGGTGATCCCGTTGGGGTTTCTACAAGTGCAGCCGGTGGCGTTCAGACGGCTGTCGTAACAGGCGCAACGCTTTCGCGATCGCCAATGTCCGCGATCATCAACGCCGCGGATAATGCGGCTGCCAGTTTCTTAATACCGGCGTCAATAGAAATTACTTCTGTGGAATCCAGCGATGTGAGCGGCGACACCCATCAGTTTGAGCTATCCCTGGAGCCGAGTTCGAACACGATTGATCGAATCGCTTCATTTGCTTCTGATTATCCCGTCCCACGTACAGGCTTGCCTGATTCCGTCGCGAGGGTAACGGAAACATTCGCAATCGGAGGCTATCCAGCCGCGACACCTTTCAGCGGGAATCTCACTATGTATTGGGAGTATGGCGACATTCTGAACTCGACCGAGGGCGCCGTCAACATATATTCCTGGAACGACGGATGGTCAATTCTCGAGACGACCGCTTTTGTTGACACGGTGAATCAGATCGTGACAGCCGCAATTGCCGGACCGGGTACCTACGCTGCTTTCCTGGACTTGACGCAGACTACGAAGGTCGGAGTGGAGGAGGACAATAGCGCCACACCGCAGATGGATGAAGATGGGGCGCGGTTGGAGCTCTATCCGAATCCGTTTACTGAAGGCGCAACAATTCGATTTGAGCTATCGCAAACCGTTCACGCCACGGTCGGCGTCTACGACGTCCTCGGGCGAAGGGTTGCCACGTTGGCTGACGGACGCTATGTTGCCGGAACGCACCAGATAGAGTTTGACGGTAGCGATCTTTCCTCCGGGACGTACTTCATTCGGCTCGCGTTCGAAGGAAAAAATCTTGTGCGACGTGTAATCAAGGGGCAATAGGTCGACGGCCCGGAGGCTTGTTCAATTCGGAGATCATACCTGCATCAAGGCTGGGGCTTAGACTAGACGGCGCGGGCTTCAAACACGCCCATCTACATCGCGCGTGATTGACGAGCCAGCCCAGCTGCGGCATGCGGCAAATCAAATTCCGGATTCGTGACGATTAAGAACGGAACAGTTCAAAAAGTGATTTCAATGCGAGACGTCTGATGCGCAAGCAAGTACCAATCCCGACCAGATCTACGCCAATGGAGACCTTTTCTTGGATACCGAGACCCAAATCCGTACATCATTTTTGAACGTCATTGCGATTTTGTTTCTCAAAGCACTTCCTCCGTTCATACTCTACCAGATCCATATTCCCACCATTGGCAATGTGGACCTTCGCGAGATACACTATAAACGGGAGTAGACGTTGTTGGAAATGCCCCACTTGGGTTGGCCACATTTGTCCCCGAATGTCATGCACTCGATCGCATCACCGGTAGTAACAAAATTCCTGATCTTGCTCGTATTGTTCGGTGCGTACGGCTCGACAGTGCTGCAGGCGCAGGTCGCTTCCGTGGCCGGGCGGGGACCAGGCTCCGAGCAGGACTTCCAGTTTGAGCGTTTCACCCAAGCCGACGGCTTGTCAGCGGACGGCCCGTACAGGAGTATCGTACAGGACCGACAGGGCTTCTTATGGTTGGGGACGGACACGGGCGGACTCGTCCGGTATGACGGCTTCAAATTCGACACGTTTCGGCACAATCCGGAAGACAGCACATCGATTTCCAGCAATGCCGTCCAATACCTTTATGTAGACCCGGACGGTATCCTCTGGGTCGGAACGATCGGAGGAGGGGGAATTAACAAGTACGACGCGGCGACGGAGACGTTCGTTCGCTATCTCCCGGGTGAACATGTGCGGGCAATTATTCAAACTCGGGACAGGAGTTTCTGGGTTGCCACCCAGAGGGGCTTGGTGCGGTTTGATCCGGCTACTGAGACTGTTGTCCGCTACCTGCACAATCCAGGCGACGAGCGGTCGCTTTCTCACGACCGAGCCGAAGCCCTCTATGAAGACCAGGACGGAGTCCTGTGGATTGGTACCGAGGAGGGGCTAAATCGGTATGACCGGGCCTCGGATGACTTCACACAATTATGGATCGATGAGACCACTTCTTCCACCGAAAACGATGTGACCGCTTTCGCTGAAGACAGCAGGGGTACACTCTACGTAGGGACGTGCCCTGGCAGGCTCTATCGTTTTGACCGCGTTGCGGAGCGCCTGGAACCTTTTCTGGCGGAAGATCGTGGTCCGCACAACACGGAAGAGAGGTGCACTTCGGTCAAGTATATCCATGAAGACCTGGAGGGCATATTGTGGTTCAATATGATGGGTAAAGGGCTGAGCCGGTACGATCCGGCTACGCAAACCGTGAGCCAGTACCGACACGAACCCGCGGATCCGACGAGCCTTTCAAGCGACCAAACTACTTCTGTTTACGACGACCATCAGGGTGTGCGCTGGATCGGCACGTTCGGGAAAGGCGTGAACAAAGCGACTGCATCCTCTGCACGCTTTCGTTTATATGGGAGGGATGAGATACGCGCCAGCAACGGTGTCCAATCGCTCCACGAAGACGACACGGGCCTGCTCTGGATCGGCACGAATACCGGACAACTATTTCGCTTCGATCCAGCAACAGAGGCGCTCGAGCGCTTTTCTCCACCCCGGCCAACTTCTGATGGCTTGTGGGGAAGAAGCATACGGGCCATTCTGAAAGACCAGAACGGAATATTGTGGGTTGGTCAGAGTGATGGCTTATACCAGGTTGACCTGGAGGCGAAAACACACGCGGAATTCCGCAATTCAAACGGGCGTAGCCTGAACTGGCCCACCTTTATTAAAGAAGACAAACTTGGCCGCGTATGGATCGGAGCATATTTTCGCGGGCTCCATCGATATGACCCGAAGTCAGGGGAGACAGCCCGGTTTGTGTATGACCCCGCGGACGAGAAGAGCCTGATACATACTCGACTAACAGCCATGTATGAGGACCGGCAGGGCGTGCTCTGGTTTGGCACAGAGGATGGCCGATTGAATCGGTTCGACGAAGACACTGAGTCATTTACGACCTATCTCGATGGGTCGAGCATTGCGTCAATTTTTGAAGATCGCGCGGGCCGATTCTGGGTGGGGACCGATTCTGACGGCCTCTACTTGTTGGACCGTAGCTCGGGTGAGTCTATTCAATACACGATGGAAGATGGGCTACCGAACGACATCGTAAAGGAGATCGTCGAAGACCGCGACGGAACTCTCTGGCTCAACACTCCCGGTGGGTTGGCCCGGTTCAACCCGGAAACGGACAGCTTCACGTACTATAACGAGGATGATGGTCTGAACAATTATTCGGCGGGCAATAACCTGACGCTCCTGAGTCGGGAAGGAGTGCTCTACATAGGCGGTACAAACGGCTTGACTGCGATCGACCTTGACAGGTTTACGCTGAATCTCTACCCACCGAACAGCGTAATACGGCGTCTTCGTGTCAATGATCAGGACCGCTCGTTGATGGGCATCGGGGACGAGCCGATCGAACTCGCACATGACGAGAACGAGTTAACGTTTGACTATGTCGGTTTGCACTTTGCCAATCCCTTACGCAACCAGTACAGGTATCGCCTGGACGGTTATGATTCGGATTGGAGAGAGGCAGGCACAGTGCGGACAGCGACCTACACGAACCTCCGGCCCGGCCGGTATACCTTTAACGTCAAGGCCTCAAACAGCGACGGCGTGTGGAACGAGGATAGTACATCGTTGGTCATCAGAATCTTGCCGCCGTGGTGGCGGACGCTGTGGGCGTACGGGCTCTACGGTATCCTTTTCGTTGGGGCCGTTCTTATGGCGGATCGGGCACAGCGCCGAAGGTTGATCGCGAAGGAACGAGAACGCACCCGCGAGCGCGAGTTGGGACAGGCGCGTGAGATCGAGACCGCATACCATCAACTTAAGACCACCCAGACGCAACTGATTCAGGCGGAGAAGATGGCTTCTCTGGGTGAGCTCACGGCCGGTATCGCCCACGAGATCAAGAACCCATTGAACTTCATTAACAACTTCGCTGAGGTGAATGAAGAGTTGGCGGATGAGCTCCGTGAGGCCTGCGATGACAATCCCGACATCAAGCTGGCCGAAGTGCTTGACGTGCTGGCCGACCTGAAGCAGAACGCTTCGGTAATCGCCGAGAATGGCAAGCGAGCCGACAGCATTGTACAAACCATGATGCAGCACGCCTCCGGTGGGAGCGGCCAGCGAGAACCGACAGACCTCAACGGACTGGTAGCGGAGCATATCGACCTGGCCTACCACGGCAAACGGGCGCAGGAGCAGGATTTTATGGTCGAGATCAACAGGGATTTTGATGATGACACTGGTACGGTTGAACTCGTATCCCAGGAGATTGGTCGGGTTTTGCTGAACCTCCTGGGTAATGCCTTCGATGCAGTCC
>CBDTVC010000159.1:0-6518 GCA_965363925.1 uncultured bacterium
CCTAATTGTGCCAAAGGGCGCAGGCGTTTTCTTTACGGGTAAAACAATTCACGGGTCTTATGGTAACCGATCACGAGATCGATACCGACGTGCTTTTGCCACACACTATGTTCCCGAGGGCGCGTGGCTCTTTCGACAAGATGTACAAGAGTTGGTCCAGGCAATTGACTAACCCGTCGCAGGGTAGGTCTCGACAGAGATATTCAAAATTGAACTTCGAATTAGAGAGAATTAGAGCTGAACATGGCATCGACAAACGGATCTAAAGGCGGAATCAAAACGACAGTCGTTGGTAGCTACCCTGTAATCGACTGGTTAGTGTCTGCCCCGAGTACGGCGGCATTGCAGGACGCGACATCGGTTGTCTTGAAGACCCAGGAGCTCGCGGGATTGGATGTGATTGCGGATGGAGAATTGTATCGCTTCGATATCAATCACCCAGAAACCAACGGGATGATCGAATATTTTGTGCGCCCGCTCGACAACGTGCGGGGAAATGTGTCGAGGCAGGACTCGGCGGATTTTCGTGCACTCCAGGGAATGGGGTTTCGGAAACACCCATCTGCTGTTGTCGAAGGACCCGTTGGGCCGGGAACGCTTGACCTTGTGACGGACTACCAAAGCGTGCGGTCTCTTACAAAAGCGCCGCTGAAGTTTACGGTGACGGGCCCCCACATGTTGACCAAAACTTTGCTGGACAGGCATTACGGAAGTCGCGCCGACCTGGCCATGGCAATTGCCGGTACGATTGCTGAGCAAATGAAAGCTATCGATGCAGAGATATTACAAGTTGACGAAGCAAATCTTCCAGGTTCGCCCGAAGAAGCGGATTGGGCGGCGGCAGCCATCAACGTTATGTTGGACGCGGTCCCGAATACACCAGCTGTACACCTGTGCTTCGGTAATTACGGGGGCCAGTCAATTCAAAAAGGTACCTGGGGCAGTTTGATCGACTACATCAACGCGCTGCACACGGATCACATGGTCATGGAGTTTGCCTACCGAGGGAATGCCGAGCTGGATTACCTGAAAGAGGTTCGTCCTGAAATCGGACTTGGGATCGGTGTGATCGACATAAAGAGCACGGTCATTGAAACACCTGAATTGGTTGCCAAACGCATCGAGGAAGCTGCCAAAGTTGTCGGAGTTGATCGTATCAGATACGTACATCCCGACTGCGGCTTCTGGATGCTGAAGCGCAATATTGCGGATGGGAAAATGCGTGCATTGGTTGCTGGCCGAGGCCTGTTTGAGGGCCGCACGCCGAGTGTTGAGGTTGACAGTGCCGCAAATGCGCACTAGTACCTCGGGGCTGTTTCAAACAAGTCGGTGCGGTTTCGAATAATAAGTGTGCAACGCCAACTGGCTCTCGGGCTAGTTGGCGTTTTTTTTGTGCGCAGCCAACTGATAAGCTTGATTACGCTGCCTGGAAGTCACGCTTGTGTAATGTCCTGGCGCGTTGATGCTCATCCGCCGAAAACGGTTTTACTTTGGCGCCTTCAATCCAGTCAGATAGTTCGTCGACGTTCTTTGCGCCAGCCAAAACGGTTGAGACAGATTCATTGTCCAACACCCACCTGACGGCGGCCTGCACCATGTTGTCTACATCGTCGCGAACCAAATAGGATAGCGCATCTACGTAATCGACCCTTGCCGCGATTTCTTCTGCTGGGTAGCGCTGGTTAATATTCTTATTTCCAAAGACTGTGTCCTTGGAAATCGTGCCGGACAAGAATCCGTTGGCAAGCGACTCGCGCGCAAAAACCGCCGCACCCTGCGTTCCCAGGAACTCGATCAAGTTGGAGGACTCGCGATTCATGAGGCTATAGACGACTTGGACTACGTCAATTCTCCGCTCGCTAACCCAGTCTCGTGCCATCTGCTGTGTGTCGGCGAACATTGAAATCGAATGTCCCAACGCCCTCACCTTTCCCTCACTCTGTAACTTGGCTAATTCCGCCCAAACGTCGTCGTTGATTTCGTCCGGACTAAACGGAGAATGAAAAAAGAGGATATCGAGGTAGTCGGTATTGAGCCGCCTAAGCGAGCCTTCGACAGATTCACGGGCGCGCTGCGCGTTAAACTGCGCCGTTGCGCCGTCACTGGAATACCGTCCGAACTTTGTTGAAATGACGACCTTGTCGCGATACTTCCCAAGGCCTTCGGCGAGGATTGACTCGGATATTCCATCCTCGGTATCAGACCCGTACAATGGCGCCGTGTCAAACAGCGTTACGCCGCTTTCGAGGGCAAACCTGATTGCATCGGTCGCGTCCGCCCGCTGCACGGCACCGTAAATCTGAGAGGCAAATGCCCACGTGCCAAGTCCGACCTCACTGGCCCAAATTCCTGTTCGTCCAAACTCAACGGTTTTCATATCTCTGATCCCAAATCTATGTACTAGCGGGTTATCAACGATCGCACTTCGCTTGACACTGCGTCGACAAATGCTTGAACGATGTCGCGGCCTTTCGCGGCCGTGGCATCACGAGGGTCGTCACCCCAGACACCGTCATCGTCGAGCGTTGTCTGTCGGTCCGCTGGCAGTGCATCGAGGCGAACCAATTCCGGTTGCAGCGCAAGCAGGAGAGAGGTCTCGCCATCCGCTGCGTGGTTTGCGGGAAATGCATCCTGGATTGGCGCAAAGGGAGTGTACAGCACTGCCCGCGTATGTTGTCCTTCCCGGTTGAAAGAGTCGATCACTTCGGCGAGGGCGTCGGTGTGTTTTCCTCCTGCATGTCCGGTAATCACAACTACCGCTTCAAATCCCTCTGCAACAAGCTGGTGGAGCAATTCCTGGCAGACGAGCTTCACAGTAGATTCCGGGTGCTCAACGGAATGTGGAAAGCCTTTGAACACCTTGATGGTGTCGGTCGCCAGGTACATCGGTGGAAATACCAATCCGCCTATAGCGTCGGCCAAAGCATCACATAGCCCATCAGCGATCAGGCCGTCAAGGCCGATTGGAGCATGGTAGCTGTGCCATTCGATAGCGCCCCACGGTATATAAGCAACCGGGAATTCGCTCCGAAGCTTCTCAATCTCCTCCGGGCGGAGATGATGGTATTTGCGGATAGTTGCCATTCGTTAAATCGAGTATTCGATTGCCTGTGTGACAACCACGTTGCAACTAGGCAGTTTGGCGGCTCGCAAATCGCTTGGCCTGACGGTGAGCAATCCAATTGCTTACCTCCCATAGATCAGAAATCGGTCGCCCCGTAGACGGATCGGTTTGCATGTACGGCGGCGGACCAAATTCCGGAGTTAGCGTTGAAACCGTCATCCCGCGGGCTGCCTGCGAATCCCAAATGATATCCCACCAACGTTCGTGTGCTTCAAGTTCGTCTTTGTACTGATCAACGCGCGGATCAGGAACCTGAGGACCCTCATTGTAGCCCACCCTCGCATGAACGTGCAGTGTTCGCTGAGCGCATTGCCTAATGATGTCAAGCTGGTCGTCAATCAGCCTCTCACAAACACATACCCAGTGGCTGAAGTCACAACAAAGCTGAAGGGCAGGGAATTGATCGAGAAGTCGGGAGGTTGTCCAAGGATTGTAAAGTATCCGCCCACGATGCGTCTCGTGCGCAACCCGTGCCCCCAGATCCGCTTCGATCTCTAGTACCGCCGAGTAATACCGTATCGCATCAGCATCGGTAAAAGCGTCTTTGCCATCGTGACACGTGATCAGAATCGGCTTGAATCTAAGAGCCGACTTGAGTTGGCTCCGGAAAGACTCGATGTGTGCATCAACGGAATCACCTTCCGTGAAAATCATCGGCACACATTCAAGCTGGTTCTCCGAAAGCATCGACTCGTATTCTGAGAACGGGTCGAGAGAAGGAATAGCAATCTCCACTCCATCAAAACCCTCAGTTCGAATCCGCTGGAACACATTGTCCCACGGCTTGTCGATGCCCCAGAGCTGGCGAATGAGTTTGAGTTCCATTTCTAGTCCGTTCTATCTGTATCTGCAATCACGGCATTCGCCACATGATGTCTTCGTCGATATACGGCTCACAATGTCGATATTTCTCCGTGAGTTCGATCTTCCGCTTAAGATTCTCGGTAATATTCTCGCCGTAGACGTAGCTCGTTTCGCCAACTCCTGAGAGCATCAATACTTCGGTGGAAGTTGTCTCCAGGAGGTGAAGCAGCGTGCGCGTGTTCTCGATGTCCAGATCAATCATGTCCTGCACAGAGTCGCTAAACTCCTTCTTTTCAGCGGGATCGTCGGATCTGATATAGCCGTGTACGCCCGCAACCCACGCAGTTGTATTGCGTTGTGTTGTCGCCCAGCATTTCAACGCGACAATTCGGTCGTGAAGGTCTTTGAAGACGACGGCCGCATCACCCGAGGATGATCGAACCAGGTCGGCTGCTTTCTTCTGCGCCGCAGCATAACGCGGCAAGACATTCTGGTCAAAATAGCCAGTCATTTGTCGGCCCGTTTCTTCCGTAATCAACTTGAAGAGAACGTCGCGGCCGAGATCGTTATTCATCGGATTGTTTACAACTGTCACCATAAAGCGCTGGAAGTAATCTCGTTCTTCAGCGGGCACTGCTTCCAAGTTTGGTGTCAGAGGGCGGACCCACGTACGATACCAGCAGAAGCCGAAGTTCGAGTACAGCGGCAGGAAGGGCATAAATGAAACCCCTTCTTCAACGTCGTCCCAAAGTGAAACAAGGTCTGAGGCATGTTCATGTCCTACATAGCGGATAGCGAGATCTTCCAACAATTCGTCCGCCGACGCGTCAGGGTTGAACTGAACGCCGCGAATAATCTCAGGGTTAGGCCAGTAAGGAGATGCCTTTTCGTTCAGGAGTCCGCCGAACGCGTTGGCTGCGGTTGCTCCCATTTCATGCAGGCTCTTCAGTTTCTTGAACAACATGCGAGGGAAAGGGGTGCCAAGCAATGGTTCAAGATTGAATGAGGCTCCACATGAATAGTGCAACTTCGGATCAACGTTCTTCCGCCGATAATCCGCCAGATACTCTTTCTCTTTTGGATCCATCTCGGTGTGATAAATCGAACCGCCGATGCTAGTCTGCTCACTGTATTTGGGGTGGTTGTATGGCAGTTCGTAGCCACGCACCATCAATGACGGCGCTTCAATCGTGACGCCGTTGCCCATCCCTTCGATGATTGTGTCGTGCTCAACCTTGAATGGCTCGATGCGCAAGCACACCTCAAAATCCGGATTGACTTCGGCAGCGGTTTCCTGCAACAGCCGCAGCCATGAAACGGCACTTTCGCCCGCCACTTTTGCAATCGCTTCGTGATCGTTCCACTCGCGGATCATGTAGGGACCGCCGTTGCGGCCGACGTAGAGCGAGGCTGTATGTTCGAAGCCAGCTCCACTGTCGTTTGTCCATATAGACATATAGGACAACTCTGGAATCGCTTGCATCAGCTTCGACATTGCCTCGCGGTAATGCTCCCGCGAAACTGGATGATCTTGAGCAAGCGTGTAGCGCGGTAAGTGGGATCGATACGGATGATCAACACGGGCACCACGGAGGGTGGGATAACGCGCAAAGAACGAGTCGGGAAACGTTCGCGGCTCAAAACACACCATCCCGGGTTTGAGGCCGTACTTCATTCCAATGGCTGCGTACTTCTTCATCAGATTCAAGTTTGCCGTTAGGTACTCGATCGGATAAATGCCGCGGCTCAGCTTGGTGTCTACAAACTGATTAAACCCGGCGCAGTAAGAATAGAATTGCGAGTAGTACTCGCTTCCAACACCTGGTTCGTCCGGTAAATGCGAGTGGAGCGCGTTAACCTCAACATGCGTAAATCCACAGCGTGCGAGTTGCTCAATGTGCGCCTCGGGGTCGAAGTTACGGGCTGTTCGGCCTACCTGTGTTAACGTTGTATCGAAGATTGGCCGGTGCCAGGAAAAAGTTGTCTCAATCAACAATCCGTCTTGCAGTTGAGATTCCTGATCTGTCGAAAGCCCATCAACTAATTGGTGTACGGCACCATAAACAAACGCCGGCTCGGAGGCCGTAATTTCGCCAGATCCGTCAGCGGCAATGCGCAACCAGATCCAGGCCTGACCGGCTTTTGGTTTTCGGGCAGGGCTCAAATCCCACGACGAGCCGGCGGTCGCAATTCGGATTCCAGGGCCCGGCTTATCCGATTCAACTGGCTCGGATATACCCAGCCGGGTGGCAAGTGCCTCAGCTGCAGTACGTTCAACAGGGTGACCCGATGAAGGGAAGGAAACTGACTTAATGTTGGCTAGAAGAGGAGATGACATAGACTGTCGAGAGAGGTAGACGTTTGCGTTAACAGGTGACGCAGCGTCCGGATAATTGAACGCCAAGTCGGATGTGCAAAAGGGCACAGGGCGACCAGACAGTAGTGGCTAGTCGACACCTGTAAGTTCCTGCCGCGACGCGACGTTTACAACTGTGAACGGCGTTTTTTATACGGAATGGACGAGGCATTTAGCATGGCGGAATTCAACTGTTGATCGCTGGTTTGCCATGTTGTGCGTCCTAATAGACAG